>JALZAH010000136.1 GCA_030948425.1 Actinomycetota bacterium | reverse complement strand
GTGCAGTCCTGGCGTCCCGCTTGGCGAAGAGCGTCGCCTCGGCCGATGGCCAGCTCGCAGCACAGCACTGGGCCCAGGGTGTAGCGGCCGGCGACGCCGGCTGCCTCCTCGAAGCGAACGGCAGCGTCTTCGAAGGCGAAACGGTCCAGGGACGTCTCTGCCGCCGCCCGAAGGCTGTCGACGGCGCGAGAAGGATCGAGCGACGCGGCGACAAGGTGGTGGCGGGCGACCCCGAAGACAGGATCATCGGTCATCGCCCCCCGCCGCCCGGGCGTCCCTTCTTCACTGTGGCGTTGGAGCAGGGCGTCGCCCGCCGCTTCATGCAGCTCGAGGCGTTCTCCTTCGGGCAGCGTCCGGTAGATGGCCTCGTGGACAAGATGATGGGCGAAGTCCATCAGCCCCGGTTCCGAACCGTTGACGACCAACCCCGCAGCGACCGCTTCTGCCAGATGCCATTGGGCGCGATCCACCAGCTGGGCGAGGTCATCGGCCATGAAGCGGGGGCCGAGAACCGCTGCGGCATCAAGCGCAGCGACGGTGCCAGCGGCCAGTCCGTCGAGCCGTGTCAGCAACAGAGCATCCGAGCTGTGCTGCACGGCCCGGGGGGGATCGAACGCCCGATCCGGGTCGAGGGTTCCGTGATTGACGAGCACCCGAGCCATCTCGCCCAGCAGCAACGGGTTGCCTCCTGTCTGGTCCAGCAGCCATCTCTGCGCGTCGGCACCGACCCGGGCGGTGCCTGCAACGTGACACAGGTACCGGTCGATCTCGTTGGCACCCAAACCCTGGAGGAACACAACGTCAGGAAACACGGTGTTGGATGCCGGCGCGTCGAAGAGCTGACCGGCGACCGCCGGATCCGCGGTGCGGACCGTGGCGATCAACAGCAACGGCACGTTGGCTGCCGCCAGACGCCGGGCCATGCGACGCGTCGACGGTGGTGTCAGGTGCACATCGTCGATGACGACCACCACCGGCCGGGCGTCAGCCTGGGCGGCCAGCAGGTGCACCAGGGCGTCGAAGAGCCGCTCCCGGCCGCCCTCCGCCGACGCTCTGGGCTCGGGCGGTGTCGTGCCCGGCCAGCGACCGAAGAGGCCAGCGATCGCCTGGCGGTCGCCGGGGTCAAGCCGATCAACAGCATCCGGATCAGCCCGGACCACATGATCGACCACATCGACCCACGCCCCCAGCGGCACGCGCGGGTTGGCCGCACCAGCTCCCCACGCCACCGTCACCCCTCGTGGCCGGAGATCTTCAACGAATCGGCGGACAAGGGCAGTCTTGCCGATCCCCGCCTCCCCGCACACCACGAGGGTCACCCCGCCCGCGGACCGCGACCGGCGGAAAGCGTCAGCGAGGCGATCGGACTCGAGCTCACGACCAAAGAAGGCTCCCTCCTCACCCGGTAGCGGAGTTGCTCGGTCGATCTGGACACCCGCCTTCTCAACCTGGTCGAGCCCGACGAGGGCATCGAGCAGGCCATGGGCGTCATCGGCCAAGCCCAGCATCTCGAGCCGCGTCATCCGCCCGCTCGCCGTCAAGCCGACCTCGCCGAGTGTGGCGTCGGCCATGGCGACCACCTGCAGAGCGGTCCGCCGATTTGCCGATCAAGAAGCGCCCCGCCAGTAGTTGCTCCCAGCGTCGCTCACGGTAGGGCTCCTCGGTAACCAGCCGTTCGAGGCGGGCGACGGCCTCGAGGGGCCTGCCCATCACCAGCAAGGTCTCGGTGACGTCCTCGTCGACCTGGCACAGCAGCTCATCGAGTCGGCCCCGCTCGCCGACGACCTCAACGGTGTCGGGGAGATCGGCATACGGGCGGCCGCGGCGAAGCTGCGAGCAAGCCTCGACAAGCTCCAGACGGCGCGCCCAACGTTGGTCGCCTCGCGCCGCACGGGCGTCGCCAAGGAGTGTCTCCGCCTCCTCAACGTCAGTCACCACGCCGGGACCGAGGTGATAACCGGCGTCGCTCGTGACCACCAAGGCGCCGCCGCCGGCGCCACGCACCCGCACCATGTGGTTCTGCAACGACTTGCGCGCCGTGACCGGGGGGCCCCCGGCCCACACCATCCAGACGAGCTCGTCGGCGGACACCACCGCCGGCGAACGCAGAGCCAGGGCCGCCATCAGCGCTCGCTCGCGGGGAGGCAACAACAGCGCTCCGCCGGCTCCGACCACGACCGTTCGCCCCAAGACAGCAACCGAGGTCATGCGCGGTCGACCAGCCCCCCTCTAGTCCTTCAAGACGAACCATAACCGCGCCCCCAGGCTTGCTGTTAGCCGACGCCTTAGGGTGCTGAGATGGAACGAGCTGTGGACATAGTGACCGTGGGCCATGCGATCGTCGACGTGTTGGCTCAGAGCGACGACGAGGTGGTGTCGGGCTTCGGTCTCACCAAGGGCACGATGACCCTCGTCGACGACGAACGGGCCGAGCAGATCTATGGCGCTCTGGGAGCGGCGACGACGGCCTCGGGGGGATCGGCGGCCAACACGTCCGTGTGCCTGGCGTCGCTTGGTACAGCCACGGCCTTCGTGGGCAAGGTCCGCGACGACGATCTGGGCCGGGTGTTCACCGACGACATTCGCTCCGCCGGGGTCGACTACAGGGTCCCACCGGGCAACGATGGACCTGGTACTGGCCGCTGTCTGATCATGGTCACCCCCGACGCTGAGAAGACGATGTGCACCAGCCTGGGGATCGGTGACTACCTGCCCCCCGAGGACGTCGACGCCGACACCATCGCCGCCGCTCGGGTGGTCTACGTGGAGGGATACCTCTGCGGTCTGGACAGCACCGATGCCACGGTCGAGCGCATCGTTGCCGCCGCCCACGACGCCGACACCCTCGTTGCTCTGTCCCTGTCGGATCCGTTCTGGGTCCAGTTGCACGGTGACGTGCTGCGGGCCCTGCTTCCTGGCGTCGACGTGCTGTTCGCCAACGAGGACGAGGCTCGAGGACTGGCCGGGACCGACGACGTCGATATTGCGGTGGCCCAACTGGCCGAGCAGTGCGCCACCGTCGTGGTCACCCTGGGAGCAAGAGGCTCGATGGTGGCGACCGGTGCTGGCACCGTATCGGTCCCCGCCGAGGCCGTGGCCCGGGTCGTCGACTCCACCGGTGCCGGCGACAGCTTCGCCGCCGGGTTCCTCCACGCCATGGTGCGCGGTGCCGCCCCTGAGACCTGCGCCCGCCTGGGGGGCCTGGTGGCCGCCGAGGTGGTCAGCCACCTGGGCGCCCGCCCCCAGGTGCCACTGGCCGGTCTGGCCGCATCCGCCGGCCTGAGCCTCTAGCGCTCTGGCGTCGCTGTCTCAGGCCGTCGTGGCACCGCTCCCGCTGGGAGAGCAGAGCTGCCATGAGGGTCCGAGACCTATGGTCGTTGCGGCGAGGGGTCGACCACGACCACACTGCAGAGGTGACCAGGACCAGCTTGTGAGACTGACCGCCATCTATGACCGGGGGGTGACCTCCATGGGAGTCGAGGTCGGTGACCGCGTCACCGTGCTCGCTCCGATCGACGACTTCTATGCCGATGTGGTCGGTTGGGTGGCCGAAGCCTCCCAGATCGTCGAGGGCGACCGGTTGCTGGCCGAGACGGTGGCCGCCGTGCCCGTACCGGCGAGCGCCAAGGTCCTCTGCGTGGCATTGAACTACGACATGCATGCCGAGGAGTCGGGCGCCCAGGTGCCCGAGGTCCCCAACTTCTTCGCCCGGTGGTGGTCGACGCTGGTGACCACCGGTGCCACGGTGCCGGTCCCCAACGCCGAGCCCGGTCTGGACTGGGAGGTCGAGCTCGCCGTGGTTGTCGGCGAGACCTTGACGGCGGTGACGGCCGAAGAGCTGCGAAGCGGCGCTCGCCCGGGAGCGATCCTCGGCTACACGGTGTTCAACGACGTCAGTGCCCGCCAGCACCAACAGGCGACCAGCCAGTGGGCCAACGGAAAGAACGCCGATCAGAGCGGCCCGATCTGTTCCACCATCGTCACTGCCGACGCCCTCGATCCCGCCGCTCTGCACCTGGGCACCATGGTCAACGATCAGGTCATGCAGTCCGGCACGACGGCCGACATGGTGCACAAGATCCCTGAGCTGGTGGCCTATGCATCCCGTACCATCACCCTGCGGCCGGGGGATCTGATTGCCACCGGGACGCCCGCCGGCGTCGGATTCAAGCGTGACCCGCCGGTCCTGCTTCATCCCGGTGACGTGGTCACCGTGGACGTCGAGGGCATCGGATCGGTGCAGTCACCGATCGTCAACGCCTCCTACCGCCACTGAGGACCCCGGCGGTCAGCCGCGGCCCCGATTGGGCTTGCGGCCGTGGTTGGCCTTGTTGCGCTTGGCGCGCAGGCGAGCTTTGGCGGTGCGTTTCGACATGGCTGGCCACGCTACTCGGCTCGCCGGTGGCCCAGCACGCAGCATGGGAGCGGTCCGTCGACGCCCGTTGGCCACGACGAACAGGGGACTCAGCCAAGCGGAGAGCCTGGGCTGGACGGGTCTTCCGGGCAGGTTCCGGGCTCAGCTCAACAGGAGGGAGGCGCCGCCGGCCAGGGCGGCGGTCGTGGCCAGCACCAACAACGCCACCCAGGCGCCGGCCGGCAGTGGTGTGATGCGGGCCAGTTGGTCGGGGTCGGAGACCAGGCCGCGGTGTCCCCGCCGGCGACCGACCAGGTCCACCACCGAACGCAGCGCCCCCAACAGGAGGAACCAGGTGATCAGGTAGGCGAAGGCTGACTGGTCCTTCGACGGCAGCCACCAGGTCACGGCGAACACGGCGAGACCGGTGACGAGCACGGACCACAGTCCGAAGAAGTTGCGGATCTGGACGAGCAGCAGGGCTAGGAGCACCAGGAGGCCCCACAGCAGTCCCACAGCATGGCGGTCGGCCAGGATGGCGGCGGCGGCCACGCCGATGACCGCCGGACCCAGGTAACCGGCGGCCAGCATGGCCACCATGCCCGGGCCTTCCGGCCGCCCCCGCGACAGGGTCACCCCGGAGCTGTCGGCATGCAGGCGGATGCCGGCCAGCCGCCGTCCTCCCATGAGAGCGACGACGCCGTGGGCCGCCTCGTGGGCGATGGTGACGGCATGGCGGGTGACAGCCCACGCCCGGCGAGCGAGGACCAGGACGGCGGCCACGGCACCCATGGCCACGATCACCGTGCGATCCGGCGCCGCCTGGACGGCTTGCACCTGGGCCCAGATGTCGGTCGACGCCAGCATGCCACCTGGCACCATGCCAGACGGCCCGGACCGCCGGGTGGCGCCCGCTACCGTGACCGCGATGGCCGGTCGAGTCGTGTTGGTGGCCACCCCGATCGGCAATCTGGGTGACCTGTCGCCACGGGCGGTGGCGACGCTGGCCGGGGCTGACGTCATCTGTTGCGAGGACACCCGCCACACCCGCAAGCTGCTCAGCGCCGTCGGGATCAGCGGCGTGGCCCTGGTGGCCGTCCACGCCCACAACGAGGCGACCATGGCTACTCGGATCGTCTCCCGAGCCCAGGGTGGAGAGACCGTTGCCGTGGTCAGCGATGCGGGCATGCCCGGCGTGTCCGACCCCGGCCAACGGTTGGTCACGACGGCAGCCGATGCCGGCGTCACCGTCGAGGTCGTTCCCGGCCCGTCGGCCGCCCTGGCCGCCCTGGTGGTGTCCGGCCTGGCCACCGACCGGTTCTGCTTCGAAGGCTTCCTGCCCCGCCAGGGCGGTCCTCGCCGGGTTCGTCTGGCCGAGCTCGCCGTCGAGGTCCGCACCGCCGTCCTCTACGAGTCGCCCCATCACCTGCTGCGCACCCTCGAGGACCTGGTCGGCGCCCTCGGCGGGGCCCGGGAGGTGGCCCTGGCCCGGGAGTTGACCAAGCTCCACGAGGAGGTGTGGCGGGGCTCGCTGGCCGACGCCGTGGTCCGGGTCACCGACGGTGAGCAGCGCGGTGAGTGGGTGGTGGTCATCGCCGGTGCCACCGACCACCCCGTGAGTGACGACGAGATCCGCGCCGCCCTCCGGGCCCGCCTGGCCTCCGGCGACGATCCCAAGGCCGCCGTGGCCGCTGTCACCGCCGCTCTCGGCGTGGCCCGTCGGCGGGTTTACGCCCAGGGCCTGCAGCTGCGCTCCGGCCCCGAAGGCGGGGGGTGACAGGCGAGGGGGAGGTCATTGCCCAGCTCGGTAAACCGCTGAGCAACGAGCGGGGCAGCACCTAGGCTCGGGCGCGTGGGCCGCTTCTACATCACGACACCGATCTACTACGTCAACGACGTACCCCACATCGGCCATGCCTATCCGACGGTGACTGCCGACGCCGTGGCCCGATGGCACCGACTGGCCGGCGACGACGTGTTCTTCCTCACCGGGACCGACGAGCACGGTCTCAAGGTGGCCCGCAGCGCCGTGGCCAACGGCCTGACCCCTCTCGAACAGGCCGACCGGACCAGCGCCCGCTACCTCGAGGCGTGGCAGGCACTCGACATCACCAACGACGACTTCATCCGCACCACCGAACCCCGCCACCACCACGCAGTCAAGGCCTTGATGCAGGCCGTCTACGACAACGGGTGGATCGAGCTGGAAACCTACTCCGGGTGGTACTGCGTCAACTGCGAGGCCTACTACGCGCCCGACGACCTCCTCGAGGGCCAGCTCTGCCCCATCCACCGTCGCCCCGTCGAGTGGCTCGAGGAGGAGAACTACTTCTTCAAGCTCTCCGCCTTCACCGACCGTCTCCTGCAGTGGTACGCCGACGAGCCGGGGGCGGTCACCCCGGACACGAAGCGCAACGAAGCCATCGGGCTCATCAAAGGGGGCCTGCGCGACATCTCGGTGTCGCGCACGTCGATCACCTGGGGCGTCCCCGTACCCTGGAACGAAGAGCACGTCTTCTACGTGTGGTACGACGCCCTGATCAACTACGCCACCGCCGTTGGTTACGGCACCGATCAGGAGCGCTTCGATGCCTGGTGGCCGGAGGTCCACCACCTCATCGGCAAGGACATCCTGCGTTTCCACTGCGTGTATTGGCCGGCCCTGCTCATGGCCGCCGGCCTGGCGCCCCCCAAGCGCCTCGCCGTGCACGGCTTCTTGCTGGTCGGCGGCGAGAAGATGTCCAAGACGTCGCTCAACCAGATCGCCCCCGCCGACCTCATCGCCACCTTCGGGGTCGACGGGTTCCGCTATCACTTCCTGCGGGACCAACCGTTCGGCCCCGATGGCGACTTCTCCTATGAGGGCATGGTGAGTCGGTACAACGCCGATCTGGCCAACAACCTGGGCAACCTCCTGGCCCGGGTGTCCACCGTCGTCGCCCGCAAGTGCGACGGGA
>JALZAH010000119.1 GCA_030948425.1 Actinomycetota bacterium | reverse complement strand
TTGCGTCACGCTGAACCGGCTTACACAAGAACGTGGATCGAAGCTCTGGGAACCACCTGGATTGTTGGTGACCGTGACGAATAGTGTCCCCTGGCCGGGGAAGACGAACATTTCGGTGCTTCGGCATCACCGTCGGACGTCACCGTGACGTCAGTGCCAACAGCGTTGATCAACCCTGAGGCGACCACACGGACGGGAGGCTGCGAATCCCCAGTCGACGTGAATGAGGCCGTGAACCGCTGGTTGGCTGGCGCGTCGGCTGCGGCCGGACCTGCCCATGCCAACAGGCCAAGGGCCATCCCGGCGCAGATGCTGATCACTCGCTTCACGGTGACTCCTATCAAGTGTGACGTCCCTCCCGGACGCCCGAAGAGGAAGACCTTAACGAGCCGGGGCGACCGACCATACGCGTCGGGGCACCAGACTGGGAGGTCCGGTGGCTGCCTCGGCGAGCGACAAGCCCGGCTTCGACGCCAACGATTTCAAGTGGGCCGTCTGAGCCGAGACCACAGGCCAAAGGCTGACGGGCCCTACTGGCGCTGATGACTGCCTCGACGCCACCGCCTGGGCGCTGAGCACCGCTGAGGCCCTCGGCGAGCCTCCACCGCCCCTCGGGCTGGCTCGAAGTGGGTCCTGCCGTCAGCTTCGGTGGATTCCTTCGGCACCTCCTCGATGGTCGTCGGGGTGAACAGCTGACGGCGTAGGTCTCGGATCTGGCGGACGGCTCCGGGCGTCAGACATCAGTCGCATCGCGCCTGTGCTCTGGTGCGTCCTCGCCACATCCGTGGAAATCGCGCTCTACCTCTCCTGCCGGGGCCACGACGCAAGATTTCATTGGTTCACTCATCTCTTCGTCGGCGCATCGTCGGCGCTCGTCGGCATGGCCGTCGTGACTCCCCGAACCCGACGCCCGGTCCTCTATCCCTTGGCATGGATCGTGCTCGCCCCCCTCGTGGCTTTGGCCCCCGACCTGTTGTTCGAGGGCGGCATCGCCCAGGCCCCCTGTACGTTTATTCAGAAGATGAGGAGGCCTGGTGCCCGAGCCGGTAGCTCTCGATAGCTGCGAACTGAAGCTGGTCGACCCGGAGCGGGTCCGTTCCGTCCAGGCGTCATTGCCGGAGGCCGAGGTCGTCGACGAACTGGCCGAGGTGTTCGGGCTCCTCTCCGACCCGAACCGCCTGCGCCTACTGGCCAGCATGCTGGAGGGTGGAGAGTTGTGCGTGTGCGACCTCGCCGCCGCTGCCGGGATGGCCGAGTCGACCACCTCCCACGCCTTGCGGCTGCTGCGGGCCCATCACGTGGTGAAGGCCCGCCGGGCCGGGCGAATGATGCACTACTCATTGCTCGACGGCCACGTTCGCATGCTGTTGGACGTGGCACTGGAGCACGTCGGCCACGCCGACGACCCCGAACCGGTTCGGTGCCTTGAGCCGTTCACGACGGCTGGGATCGCGCTGGGCCTCAACGTCACCGCCGCACGCTGGGCACCACCACTGATGCACCAGCCTTCGTCATTCACGGAGATTCGGTGAACGACCCGGTCCCCGTGATCCTCGGGAGCCCGGCGGGCGCGGACAAGCGCCGTGCCAGTGTTCGACGTGGCCGGTTCCTGGCCTGGTTCACCATTGTCTGGAACAGCATCGAGGGCTTGGTCGGGATTGCCTCGGGCGTGGCCGCCGGTTCGGTCGCGCTGGTCGGCTTCGGAGTCGATTCCTACGTGGAGGTGCTTTCGGGAGCGGTCGTGCTGTGGCGGCTGTCCAAGGAACGCCACGGCCAGGAGTTGTCCGAGGCGGCCGAACACCGAGCGCTACGGATCATTGCCGTGACGTTCTTCGCCTTGGCCGCGGGCGTGACGGCCGAGTCGATCCGCAAGCTGGTCACCGGTGAGCACCCCTCGGCGAGCCCGGCCGGAATTGCCCTCACCATGGTGTCGCTTGTCGTGATGCCGCTGTTGGCCCGGGCCAAGCGCAAGGTCGGCCGACAACTCGGCAGCCAGGCCATTCAAGCCGACGCCACCGAGACCGTCCTGTGCGTGTGGTTGTCGGCCGTCGTGCTCTTGGGGCTCCTCTTCAACGCCGCGTTCGGGTGGTGGTGGGCCGACCCGGCCGCTGCCTTGGCGATCGTGTACGTCGCCGCCAGGGAAGGTCGAGAGGCATGGAAGGGCGACACGTGCTGTTGACTGCTCGCCATCCGGTGAGCGTATTGCTGTTGGCTACCGTCGCCGGTGGCCTCGGGCGGTCGCTGCGCGAGGGCTTCTTCATGTTCTGGGAGACGCTGTGGCCCCTCGTGCTCGGCTTCGGCCTGTCTGGGGCGGTACAGGCCTTCGTGTCCAAGGAGCAGATGGAGCGGGTGATGGGCGACCATCG
>JALZAH010000099.1 GCA_030948425.1 Actinomycetota bacterium | reverse complement strand
GGCTCCCGGGGGCCGTTGGCGCCGGGGCCGTGGTCACAGGAGCGGGAGGAGACCCCGGTGCCGTCGCACCGGGGTCAGTAGCACCGGGGGCCACCGTGCCAGGTGCTGTGGTACCGGGGGCTGTCGTACCGGGCGCCGTCGCGGGCGCCGTAGCACCGGGGGCCGCCGTGCCAGGTGCTGTGGTACCGGGGGCCGTCGCACCGGGGGCTGTCGTACTGGGGCTGGTCGGAGCGGGAGCCGGGGTCGGGCCCAGGATGGCCGGGTTGCTGTGGAAGCTGGCGGACACCTGGTCGAAGATGGGCGCCAAGGTCTTGAAGTCGCTGACGGGAAGCGCCTGGAAGACCAGGATCATCAGCTTGCGGCCCTGGAAGAGGAAGTAATGGGCGTGGACCCCGACGTCGTTGCCCGAGGGAAAGGTGTAGAGGTAGTAGTAGCCGCCGATGCCGGCGATGGTGATCGGTCGGGACAAGAGCACCTGGAGGTGGGCGGAAGGGCTGCTCAAGATGGAATCGGTCACGGCCTTGATGCTGGCCACGTTCGTCGGGTCAATCGGTTGTTGGAGGGTCAGCACCCGGACAGACAGGGCGTCGTTGCCGCCGGCGCTGAGCAGGAGGGGCACCTTCGGATCGGGCACCACCCGCCACTGCTTGGGGTAGGAGATGCTGAAGCCGTCCTTGTGGTTCTGGTAGGTCACAAAGCCGGGAGGAGCGGCCGAGCGGGCCTTGTTCTGGTGGCCCGACGACCCTCGGCCGGCGAAGAATGCCCCGGCGACCAGGGCCACGACGACGACGACACCGACAGGCACCAGCCACCGCTTCCGCCCGAGCCGGTGAGCCACCCTGGCCAGCCGGCCGGAGCCCGGGTCGACCTCATCGACCTGTTCGACCTGTTCGTCGTCTTCCCCCCGCCTTACGGCGTCGCCGTCAGCGTCGACGGGGGCAACCTCACCCGGTTTGGCTTTGCCGATCAGCACCACGAACTGCTCATCCTCAAGCCCTTCCGCCGAGTTGGTGAACAGACTATGCTACGAACACTCATCGCGATTCTAGGTGCAGCTCAAACAGCAGGGGGGTCATGTGGTCACGACCGTTGCGGTTCTCACAGGTTGGTACGTCGGTTTCATCATCACCACCGTCATCGTCCTCATCGTGGTCATCTTGGTGGCCATCATCTTGCGCTTGGCCCGCAAGATCGGCATCCAGGCCAGGGACGTCACCCTGGCTCTTGATGACTGCCGGGCCAACACCATGGCCCTATGGGACGTCCAGCAGGTCAACAGCGGGGTGAAGGACATCAATCGCAGCGCCGCCGCTGCCAGAGAGCTCTTGGAGGCTGAATCATGATCCTGGCCCTGTCCCAACAAAACCTGAACGCCTGGTGGATCGCCTTGGGCATGGGTGTGGTCCTGACCCTGGCGGTGATCGTGTTGTTGTCGCTCCTGGTGGCCTACGTCAACGACATCGACAAGCGGGTCGCCGACGCCTGGGAGACAGCCACCCGACTGGCGGCCAACACGGCGACCACGTGGCAGTTGGATGTGACGGCGGTGGCCACCAACGACCTCCGGGTCGAGGTCCAGCGTCATGCCGACCTCCTCGCCGGAGCTCGGTGATGCTCGTCCTGCACATCGTGTTGACCCTGGTGGTCATCCTCCTCTTCGTCGGCGTGCTGGCCTACTTCCTCAACCGGCTGGGCCGCGTGCTGGCGCAGATCGCCGCCACCCTGGGCAAGGTTTCGTTCGGGGTTCGCGCCGTCGAGACCCAGTGCGCGGTCATCGGCCCCGCCGCCGACCGCATCAACGAGAACCTGGCCGAAGCGGCCGCCGGGTTGGGTCAGGCGGCCGAGCTTGCCGAGCGCATGGGCCGCTGAGGCCACCGAGTGGTGGCCGACCAGGGTGGCGAGGGCTGGTTCCCTCCGGTGGTGCCGCTCCCCGTCTACGGTGCGGCACCTGGTCCGCTGGCCGATGACGCCGCAGTGCTCGCCGCCTTCGCCGGCAACGAGGCTGCGTGTCACTCCCCTCGGCTCCACGTGGAGGACGCTACCCTGCTGGTCGACGGTGACATGGCCCTCGGTCTTCGACTCGGCTTTGATGTCGTCATGGTGCGCGCCGACCTGCCCAACGGTGGCGATGACCTGCGCAGGCCCCTCGAGTCGGCATTGGAGGCCGAAGCCATGGTCTGTCTGGACGAGGCCAGCACCCTGGCCCTTCCCGTTGCCCTTCAGGTGCTCGGGCTGCGCCTGTCGACATGGGACCTGTGGGGCAGAGACGTCGACGATGCCTTCGCTGCACTCCGCCGAGCCTGCATCGGGGAGCAAGCGCTACCAGCGATCAGCCCCGACGGCCAAGTGCGCAGGGACGAGTACCATCAGTGATGACGTGAGAAGGAGGCCCCGTGGCTGCACATGAGCTGTCGTATCCCGACGATGAGCTGCACGAGCCGAAGTCCGACGCCCTGCGGGCCATGTTCTGGAGAAGCGAGATCCTCCAGGTCATGTTCTGGTTGCGAGGTGAGGGTTTCGGTGACCTGGTCGACCCGCCACTGATCGAGAAGTTTCTCGGCGTCGACGCCCGTGTCGGCATCACCTATCTCGATCGCCTGGTGGCCGAGGGCTACTTGGATCGGGATGGGGACTGGTACAACCTGTCGCCGCTCGGTCGAGAGCAAGGTGCCGTGGAGTTCGCCACATCGTTCAGCGAGCTGACCCGACCCACCCACGGTGAGTGCAGTGCCGACTGCTGGTGCCACGCATCACCTGACGAGGCGGATGCCTGCGCGGCCGCACGAGCCGGCGACCACGATCACCCGTGACCGTTTTCACTCCTGACGGTTCGGGAAGAGGTCTTCCTCGGGCTTTCCAGCGCTCCTGCCTCCTCATCTTCCTCGGCGAAGGGCAAGCTCACGGTTATGAGCTGCTGGATGCCATCCGGGCCGCCGGACTACGCAGCGCGGAGGCCGGCGGGCTCTACCGCTGCCTGCGCACGATGGAGGAGGACCGCCTGGTGACGTCATGGTGGGAGCCGTCCCAGCATGGCCCGCCGCGGCGGACCTATGTCCTGACCGAGGAGGGGCAGTCGGCCATGCATGAGGCCGTCGATGGGCTGGCCGAGGTTCGACAGCTGCTCGAGGGACTGTTGGACGGTCGGTGGGACATGGCACCTATGGCGCCGACGTGAGGGTCGCCCTCGCCGGGAAGGGAGGAGCGGGGAAGACCACCATCTCCGCCACCCTGGCTCGCCTGGAGGCGCAACGGGGGGCCACCGTGGTGGCCATCGATGCCGACAGCAACCCCAACCTCGGCGTGGCCCTGGGCCTGGACCCGGTGACGGCCGGACAGGTCACGTCGATGCCGTTCTCACTGGTGTCACGGCGACACAACGGCCCGGCGCTGACCGCGTCGGTGGCCGAGGTCATCGACCGCCATGGCTTGGCGTGCCCCGACGGTGTCCGTCTGCTGCTCATGGGGGGCCCGGGCCACGCCGAGGAGGGATGCCTGTGCTCTGCTCACGCCACGGTCGCCGCTCTCTTGGTGGATCTGGGTGCAGCACCCGACGATGTGGCCGTGATCGACCTCGAGGCGTCGCCGGAGCACCTGAGTCGGGGCACCGTCAAGCACGCCGACACCCTCCTCTTGGTCACCGAGCCCTACTACCGCTCGCTTGAAGCCACCCGCCGGCAGGCCGCTCTGGCGGCGACCCTGCCCATCACCCGGGTGGTCGTGGTGGTCAACAAGGTCCGCTCTCCGGATGACGCCGCCGCCGTCGGCGAGTTCTGCGCCCGCCACGGCCTCGAGGTGATCGGCGAGGTTCCCTGGGGCGACGAGGTGCTGGCGGCCGACCGGGCCGCCATTCCGCTGATCGACGTCGCCCCCGACGGGCCCGTGGTCGCCGCCGTGGCTGCGCTGGCCCGACAGCTTCGGTGTGAGGTTCCAGCTGAGCGATAGCGTGACGGCCATGCGAGTGGCGTTCGTGGGCAAAGGGGGGGCCGGCAAGTCAGCGATCGCCGGTACCTTCGCCCGTGTCCTGGCCCGCCACGGGCCCGCGGTTCTTGCCGTCGACTCCGATCCCATGCCCGGCCTGGCCTTCTCTCTCGGCCTGAAGGTGACCGACGCGGGCATCCCCGATGACGCCGTCGAAGAGCGGGCGGAGGGCGAGGAGGGCCGCCGTTACCGGCTCCGGGCCGGGCTCAGCGCCGCCGAGGCGGTCGACCGCTACGCGGCCAGTGGACCTGACGGGATCCGCTTCTTGCAGTTCGGAAAGCTTCGCGGCCACTCGAGTGACCTGTTCAGGTCCCAACTGGCCTTCATGCAGATCCTCGACGAGCTGCCGACGATGTCATGGAACGTCATCGGCGACCTTCCGGGTGGGACCCGGCAGCCGTTCTTTGGTTGGGGGGAGTACGCCCAGACCGTGCTCGTGGTGGTCGAGCCCTCGATGAAGTCTCTGCTGGCCGGTCGGCGCCTGGCCCGCCTGAGCCTGACCCAGTCTGCTCCGGAGCGCATCGTCGCTGTGGCCAACAAGGTCGCCGCCGCCGACGACGTCGAGCGGGTCGGCCGAGCCACCGGGCTGGAGGTGATCGCCTCGGTGCCTCTGGACGACGAACTGGCCCAGGCCGAGCGTCGCGGTCGGGCGCCGATCGATGACGCCCCCACATGCGCCGCCGTCGTTGCCGTGACCTCCCTGGTCGAGCGGCTGATCTCCGAGGAGCGTCCGTGAGCCCCGGCCTGTGGTGCGGATTGTTCTGATATTCTCTCCTCAGCCGTCTGGGTGGTAGGAGGTCCGTGGCGATGAAGCTTGCAGTGGTGGGCAAAGGTGGGTCAGGTAAGACCACGACGTCTGCGGTGGTTGCCCGTACCCTTGCTCGCAACGGTCAAGCGGTGGTGGCTCTCGACTGCGACAGCAATCCCAACCTCGGTATCTCCCTCGGCGTCGGTGACCAGGAGACGGAGCGTCTGGTGGCCATGCGTCAGGCGCTCGACGAGGGTCAAGAAGAGCACGCGCCGGGCTGGGATGAGCTCTTGGACCGTTACGGCACGGCCGGCCCCGACGATGTGCGCTTGGCGGTGGTCGTCCGCATCGAGAACCCCGAACCGGGGTGCCCCTGATGCGGGCTCTCCCCCGAGCAGTTGCTCGGAAACGTCGCACCACTTGATCAAACGGTCGTCGCCGACCTGGAGGCAGGCATCGGTACCCTGACCCGGCTGGCGGAGAAGACCGTCGACGCCGTCCTGATCGTCGTCGAACCAACGCCCAAGTCGTTGGAGGTCGGGTCCCGGGCCGCCGCACTGGCGGCTGAGAAGTCGCTCGGTCGGGTGATCGTGGTGGCCAACCGGGTGCGGGACGAGAAGGATCTCGCCACCATGCGGGCGACCTTCGGGGACGTGGAGATGATCAGTGTTCCTGACGATCCGGCTATCGCCGCCGCGGACCGGGAAGGAGTCGCCCCGCTCGACGCCAGTCCCGACGCCCCGGCGGTCCGGGCGTTGGTGGCCCTGGGCGAGAGTCTCCTCGAGGGAACCTGAGACCGAAATCCCGGCCACAGCCGTGAGGCATGCCCGATCGCTTCAGCGGGCCAGGATTCGCCGGTCGCACAGCGAGCAGTGGAAGTCCATGGAGGCGAGCCTCTCTTTCCACCCCGGGGGCAGCAGCTGCACGCTGTTGCAACCCCGGCAACGGAGCTTGTTGGTCTCCCGGGCCAGTCCCAGCCCGAGCAGCATGGAGGGCCGGGAGACGTCGGTCTTGGGTCGGGGGATCGCCTCGCCCGTGGGCAGGGAACGCTCCTCCGCCTCCTGAGCCTTGCGATAGCGGGCCGACTCTGAAGCCCGGTACCGGGCGGCGCTCTCCCATGATCCGTTCGCCGCCCTGGTGGTGGTGGCCGGACCCCCGGGCCGGGTCGAACGGCCATTGGCCGGTCGTTGCGGCGCCGTGGCCCGCGCCCACGCCTCGGCGTCGCGCACCGCACCCGGACCACCGGCCAAGACTCGCTGGTAGGCATCGTTGAGGCTCTGCATCCGGCGCTGAGCCTCCTCCTGGATCTTCGCGGGGCTGTCGGCAAAGCGATCGGGATGAAAGATCTGGGCGAGCACCCGGTAGGCATCGGCGATCTCGCGCGGGGACGCCCCTGGTCTGACCCCGAGCACCTCGTAGGGGTTCATGCCACGATCTTCATGGTCAGCACGTCAAGGGGTCCCTGGCCTGTTGCGGCCTCATGTGCTCAGGGTTTCCACCAACACTGAGATCGACCACAGCTTGCCGTCCTCCGTGCGCCCCACTTCTCCTTTGACCGCCCGTCCGCACAGCCTACCAAGCGAACGATCGATGAGTGGGCACGACATGCCTCAACGATGAGCTGGCGCAGCGCCGCTTGTCCGCCGTCGATGAATCCGTGGTGGTTCGCGCTGCGGCGGCCGAGTTGCGCCGTACGACGACGCGCCATCGCCATCGTTCTGATAGCACCTGGCTGCCGGTGCTCCCGAGACCCGTAGCCGGCGCCACTGATGGGTGCCGATCTCCACAAGACAGGTTTGGCGGACAGCGTCCCGGGTGCCGGATACGACACAGGCGATGCCCCAGCTCCAAGGTTTGGGCCACTGCCACGACGGGCTCATCCAGCGACGCCGACCTCTCGGGACCTGCGTCGAACCTCATGGGCCCCCACCGTGTCCTGCGAAACGAGCCCGGGCGGTTGTGGCGCGAATCGTCTCGAGGATCAGTGGCGGGTCGTCCCAGGTCGGAACGTGGCCACAGCCGCGCAGCATGATCGTCCGGGTGTGGTCAGGAAGCTCGTCGAGGGTGCAGCGACGTGGCCCAAACAGCGGATCGCGGCTGGCCCACGCCACCGTTATCGGCTCGGTGATGGTTTGACCGCCAAAAAAGCGGAGTCCTCGACCGGCTGCCAGCGTCTCTTCAGTCGCGGACGAAGCGAAGTTTTCTACGTCGGCGATTGCGACCTCCGGCGGGATGCGCGAGGGGCGACCGAACAGTCGTGCCAGCACGACCACTCTGACGAGGCGGAAGCGCAGCAGACCGCTGAACGCGCGCAAGTGTCGGCTGCCTCCCAACCAGAAGGCGAACCAGAAGCGTAAGCGGCGTTCGATGCGATCGGGGTCCCACAGCCCGGCCGGGGCCAGGGCACAGACCGACATCACCCGGCCCCGTTTGGCGAGCTCCAGCGCCAGCCAGCCACCAAGGGAGTTGCCGACCAGGTGGGCCTTGGCCCACCCAAGCTCGTCCATGCAGGCCTCGAGCCTGTCGACGGCCGCCGCCAACGTGATCTCCGCGTTCGCAGGAAAGCGGGGGCTCATGCCAAAGCCCGGGAGGTCGACGGCGACAACGTCGAAGTCCCGGCTGAGGCTTTGCAGCAGCGGGGTCCACATCTGCCAGCGGTGGCCAATGCCATGCAGGAGCAACATCGCTTCGCCAGCGCCGGTCCGCTGCGTGTGCATGCCGGCCACCACCGAGGTCATCTTGTCAGTCTGCCTGGGCTGGTTGTGGTTGCAAGGTCGCCACCTGCCGCTACCTTCTCGTGCATGCGCCAGCCACTCGCTCGGCCCGAAGAGGCTGTCGTCAGCTGACACCGGCCATCCTGTCCGTGGATCAAGGTGGCGGACGCTCACTGCCGACACTCACGGGTTGATCGCCGTCACCGCCTTCACCCGCCAGGCCAAGGCGATGCTGCGCAACGCTGCCTGGGGCTAGCTGCAACGCTCGTCTCAGGTCTTCGAGGGTCCTGGCGTTCGGGGCCGGCGCGGTCGTGGTGATGGGGCTGGTGACCGCCGGGCTGGCCACCGGGTGGGGTCTGTAGCTCCTCGGCCCCGCTGCTGGTGGCTGCACGGGCGATGGAGCACCCCGACGACCACGTCGGACGCATGTAGCCCTTGACAAGACAAAAGGAGCGTCCAACCTGTGGCGCTTGGGGAGCTGCCAGTCCAGACCGGACCGGGAGCCGCACAACAGCTGGGGGAACATCATGCGATTCGCGCACGTCAAGGTGAACAAGATGCTGGTCGCGCTGGCGGTCGCCGTCACTGCCACCACCTCGGGTGCGGTGCTCTCAGCTGCTCAAGGTTCCCAGGCAAGCGGCGGCGTCGGGCCCAACACGCCCTTCGGTGCGCCCGGCACCACCCCCACGGGCACTCTCAACCCCGTCCGGGGCCTGGACATACCGGCTTTTGCGGTCGACCCAGCCAACTCCCGTCACCTGGTGATGGTCGACGAGAACTTCCTGGCCAGCCAATGCGAGTACCACGTGACCTTCGACGCTGGCAGGACCTGGACCGGTGGGGCGCTGACCACACCGGCGGACTTCTCCCAACCGCCGTGCCACACCTTCGACTCCGGCGGCTACGCCCACGATGACCAAACCGTGGTGTTCGGATCGGGGCAGAACGTCTACACGACCTTCGCCTCCCACCGAGGCCCGCAGGAACGACCGGAGAGCCACGTCATCCAAGGCGAGGGCGACTCGGTCATGGTGGCGCACTCAGGCGACGGAGGGCGAACGTTCCAGACGGCGACCGTGGCCATCCAAGGCGGACCGGGCCCTCAGCCCTACGTGATCCGCCCAGGCGTGGCCGTCGAGCGTGGGACCAACGGTGACAAGCTCTACGCCGTCGGCTGGCAGGTCAACGTCACCTCCGGAGGGGCCAGCGCCGGTGGAGGCGAGCGGGCCCTGCTCTCGTCGACGTCCACCGACGGTGGGAAGACATGGACGCCGCCGGTCGTGGTCAGTGGTCCCGGAGAGCTGCTCCGCGAGCCCACCCAGCCGGTCATCGGCCCCGACGGCTCGGTGTATGTGGGCTGGCGGGACCGCAACGACCCCCCGTCGATCAACCACATCGTGGTGGCCCGATCCACCGATGGTGGCGTCACCTGGACCACCTCCCAGGCCGGGCTGGCCGCCGACCCAGGCGTGAAGTCCGGCGGAGGCTTCCCCCGTCTGGCCATCGACCCTCACAGCGGCGTGCTCTACCTCGCCTACCAGGGCGCCAACTCGACCGACACCAACATCTCCTTTCAGCGCTCCACGGATCAGGGGATGACCTGGTCGGCCCCCATGACGGTCAACGACGACCCCAAGGGCACCGCCGTCCCCCACGACACACCGCAGGTCTTTGTGGCTCCCAACGGCCGGGTGGACGTGGTGTGGCTCGATCAGCGCAACTCCTATCCGACGCCGTCGGCGGCCAAGGCCTCAGGGGAGGGCGACATCTACCAAGCCTCCTCCACCAACGCAGGGATGACATTCTCGGCCAACCGTCGCGTCACCGACCGCTCCATCGACATGGACGCCGGGCTCATCAGCCGCATCGGCAGCTACAACTGGTACGGGCCGGCTGAGGCTCCCACGGGAGCCAACACCGCACTGGTGGGCTGGGGCGACCCACGGCTCGGAGACGTGGACACCGATACCCAGGACATCTTCTTGGCCACCGTCACCCACGATGCCTCTGCGCCGGCACCGGTGAAGGCTTTGCCGACCATGACCCCGGCGAACCTGGCCGTGGCCATGTCGGCCCTGGCCTACCCGGGGGGCGCCGAGGAGATCGGGAAGACGGCTCAATCGAAGGTCGTCATCGTGAACCAGTCCGACTCGGCCGGCGCCCTCGCCGGCTCGGTGCTGGCCCGCGCCAACTCCGGGTCTCTCCTGCTGTCACCGTCAGGCGGTCTGACCAAGGCCCTCCGAGACGAGATCGTCCGGCTGAAACCCGCAGGGGCCTACCTGATCGGCGGTCAAGGTGCCCTGTCTCCCCAAGTGGGCCGGGACCTCGCCGCCGCCGGGGTGAAGGGCAAGATCACCCGCCTTGCCGGCGCCACTCCAGCGGACACGGCCTCCGCCGTCGCCAACGCGGTGGAGGCCGGAGGCCCGCAGAGCAAGTTCTCCAAGGGACCAACCGTCGCCCCCGGGGCGGTGATCGTCAACCCGTCCAGCTCGGACGCCGGTGCCGGTGCCGCTCTCGGAGCAGCCCTGCGCTACCCGGTCCTCTTCGCCAACTCGAGCTCGCTGCCGGCCGCCACCAAGGACGCGCTGCAGTCGTCCGGCATCCACTCCGCACTTGTGGTGGGCACGCCCGCCGAGATCGGGGCCAACGTGGTGAAGGCCCTGCCGTCCGCCAAGCGCATAGGCGATGCGGACGCGTCGGCGACCTCTGCGGCCGTGACCCGAGAGCTGGTGGCCCGGGGCATGCCCATGAACGTCGTGTATGTCACCGACCTGGGGTCGGCGATGGATGGCGCCGTGATCGGTGCCGCGGCGGCGCGCCTCGGAGGCGTGGTGGTGGTCAATCATGGTGGTGACGCAACGGCGGCGGCCGCCACCATGAGACAGCTTCACCTCACAGCGATGGTCGACCGCGTGGTGGTCGCTCACAGCAGCACTGGCTCGTCCGTGCCGTGGGCCCTGATCGGGATCTTCGTGGCTCTGGGACTGATCGGCATCGTTCTGCTCGCCATCCAAGGCGGCAGGCGTCGTCAAGCCCGTCGACCGGTGGGTAGGACCCTTGAGTAAACCGCTGAGGCCGACCGTCGGTGTGATCTCGGACTCGCCAGCGCGTCTATGGCTCCCTCCCGTCGACGTCGGTGTCGTCGAGATCGTCAGTGACAAGGAGCCCGACGAGTGCAGCAACGAAGGGGCCGGGCTTCTGCCTTCGATCTCGGGCACGGAAGTCCGCTGCGAGCACGAACGGCCGGTCGCTGTGGACGTGCAGCTCCCCCGTCTGGCTGTCCAGCACGGTCATGGCCAGGTTCTGTAGCCCTTCATCGGCACTTCGAAGCCCCAAGACGTAGCCTTTCAGCAGGGTGTAGTCGAGCTTTGCCGCCACGCTGGCGTCGCGATTCCCATCCACGTCTTGGAGCCGGGCGGCCAGTGCGCGCTCAAGGAGAGCGGCAAGGGCCCATCGGGCCTGACTCGGGTTCGGCAAGTTCGACTGCATCTCTTCTACCGTTCGGTTGCAACGTGGCCCCGGTGTCCTCGAACAGCGCGTGGGTACGGGCGCGGTGAGATCGTATCCGGCGAAGCCCGGACGCCTGGCAGGTACGGGATGCTGTGTCACCGCAGGGCGACGGCGCTGAGTCCGGCCAGAGTAGCGACACCGACGACTTGCCAGGTGACCTGGTCAGGATGGGGATGGTTCCAGCCGAGATGAAGTTGCCGGGCTGGCCCAGCGGGATGACGTTGGTGAGGAACACCGAACCGACGGCCAGGGCGACGACCCCTACGAGCACGTAGCCGCCGGCGCCGGCGCCTTCGGAGAGCTCGAGGAGGGCACCGGGTTCGAAGCGCTCGACCGTTGCATAGTCGGTCACCAGGTACACGACCATCAAGGCGCTGGCCAAGATGACACCGCCCTGGAATCCTCCCCCGGGAGAGATCTGACCGTGAGTGACCGTCTCCAGACCGAAAAGGACGAGCACGGGGCTGAGCAACACCCCGAGCACCCCCACCGTCGGACTCGGTGGGGGGGATCCGCCGATCCGGAGCCTGGTCCTCGGCAAGACCCCGGGCCTCGTTCGCCAGGGGCCGAAGGAACACCGAGACGCCTGCCACCGCAGCGAAGAGGATGAACTCCTCGAAGGGCGTGTCAACTCCGCGGTAGTCGAAGCTCACCGCGGCCACTGCATCGGTAGCGTGGCGCTCGGGGACCGACACGCTGTTGAGCAGCGCGGCATAGGTCGATGTGTGCGAGCCGAACGACGGAAGTCCGGAGAACGCTACGGCGAGTGCCACGCACAGGCCCGTGGCGGCAACGACGAAGACGGCCAGGCGGACCCGGGGGGTCACTCGGGTCCCTTCCGGACCTTGGCCAGGGCCAGCAGGATCATCAGCGGGAGGGCCATGGCACCGACGACAGTTGCGACAGGGCCACATCACCCGCCTGCAAGCTCAGGTACAGGGTCGCCAGCGCCAACCCGAAGAACCCAGTCACGAATGCCTGACGCAGAGGGTCCCGGGTGGCCACCACAGCGGTGCCGGCGACCGCAACCCACACCAGTGCGAGGGCGACAACAACGGTGCTCACCAGGGAGTCTCCTCATTGCGCTGGTCGTCGAGCCGGCGGACCGCGATCGAGCGGGCTGTGGCCTGGCTGACGAACGGACTGCTCAGCGACACGACGACCGCGGTCAGCACCGCTGCGGTTCCCGAGGCGTCGAGTCCGGAGTGGACCACGATCGCTGCGCAGGTGGCGATCACCCCGACCGTCGACGCCGGGGTCACCAGATGGACCCGATCGAGCGGGTCGTCGAGCAGCGCCATGCCGACACAGGACGCCACGATGACCCCTAGCCCGGCGATGAGCAGCGCGGCTGAGATCACCGTCGACACGGACACCTCTACACCCACCGCTCGAGGAACCGGGCGAAGACCAGCGTTCCGCCGGTTGAGAGTGCAGCCAGGACCGCTCCGAGCGAAGCCAGCGCCGGCTCGGCGAAACCGACGGCAAGGAGCAGCAGGATCACGGACTGCACGGTGCCGGTCAGTCCCAAGGCCACCATCTGGTCCTCTGGACGTCCCCGAACCACCACCCACGCACACGGCCCCAGCCCGGCGCCAAGAAGCACGATGGCGGCGACGAGAAAAGGCGTCACCCGTCAGCCCTGCCGTCGCTGGCCACGAACTCGTGCACCGTTGCCGTGCCGGTTCCAGGTTCGACAGAGACAACCACCGTCGGCGTGGCCGACAGCAGCGCGCCGACCACGGCGTTGCGTCGGGCGCCTCGCCAGCCCTCGCCCGTGGCGTCGGTCGGAACGGTCCGGAATCTTCCGGGCGTTCCCCGACCGCGAACCCGGCGGATGGTCATGACGTACACGGCAAGCGACTCGCTGATGGTGTTGGGCACCAGTCCGGCAAAGCGGGCCAGGTCTCCCCTCCGCAACGACGGCAGCGCCCGTCCCCGCTGACCAACCAGGTAGCCGACCCCCACCGATATGGCTGCCGCTCCCACGCCTGCGACCAAGTCCTGCACATCGAAGGTGCCGACCAGGGCGATCCACATCCCAAGGAGCACGGTGAACGAAACCATCCCGGAGACAACCAGCGTGCGCCTCGGAGGCCCCTCGTCGTCCACGAATCGGACCGTACCGACAACCGTCGCTGGGGTGGGGACCCACGACCCAGAACCACACCAACGACCTGATGGACCTCATCGACCCTCGCCCCCGCCAGAGCGCACAAGTCCTGGTCGGAAGAGAGCCCGAGGTCGGAATCGAACCGACGACCTGACGCTTACAAGGCGCCTGCTCTGGCCAACTGAGCTACTCGGGCGGATTTGCCCCTGCTGAGCGGGGACTTTGATGCCATCGCTTGCCGAGCTCCGGTTGCACAGCGCTTCGACAGGAGATTACTCGCCCCAACGGGACCATTGCGGGGTCCCGCTGGGACGTGGCCGAGATGGCCACGGGACTGCGAGGAACCATGACCACCGAGACCACGCCGGCGAGCGTAGTAGGCGACCTGTCGACCCTCATCGGGGACTTCGAGCGCTCCCTGGCCGCCGCAACAAGACCCCCCGGACAATCCGCATCTACGGTGACACGCCCGGTGGCTGCTCGGCTTCCTGCGCGACCAGGGCATCACCGCCGACCAGCTGTCCCGGTTCATGCCGGCCACCGCCTCCCAGCGGAGGGCGAGGTGCGGGGCAACCCGTTCCAGCGGATGAAGCCGCCCGCCATACCGCAGAGCCCGGTCCCGGTTCTGAGCGACGACGAGTTGCGCCGACTCTTGGCTTCCTGCAAAGGCCCGACCTTCGAGCATCGATGCGATGCCGCCCTGGTTCGGCTTCTGATCGACTGCGGGGTGCGCTGCTCGGAGCTGGTCAACCTCACGGTGGATGACAGAGACCGGGACGCCGGCACCATCGCAGTCATCGGCAAGGGGCGGCGGCCGCGCCTGGTTCCCTACGGGCGCAAGTCGGCGCATGCCCTCGACCGGTACCCGGAGATGAGCCGTCCATCGCCAGCAAGCCCCTGTGCGCTGACTATCCACCGTCGGTTGGCGGTCGTCAACTATCTTGCTTCGTCTGTGAGGCTGATGGAATCGCGGAGATCGCCGATCTTCTAGGGATGACCCGTCAAAGGTGTAGACAAGCTGGTCCGCACGCGGCCCGACTTCCCACCGCCGGAGGACGTCATCTCGGCTGGCCGTGTGTGGAGCCGGGATGTGGTGGAAAAGTGGTTTCACGAGTCGGGCCGAGTGTGAGCACGTCGGGTAGTTGGTGGACGATGGCAGGATGAGCCGCATGGTCGACGAAGGCAGAGATCATCCGCGCTTTGCCCGGCCGCCCGTTGAAGAGGTCAGCCTCGCCGCCCACGTCAAGCCAGTTCCGCTTGGCTTGCTTAGTCTTGGCTCGTTGGCGAAGGCGTGGGAGGCCGAGTACCCGACGATCCAAGAGATGGCCCCTCTGGCCCCTCTACAGGAGGACTTGGGCCAAGCGGGCATCCGAGTCGAGATGCTCGAACAGCCACCGATGCCCCGGATCTGGTACATGAGTACTCAAGGTGACCTCATGCGACAGGTCCAGATGGATCGGTTCGTTCAGAACTGGCGGCGGGTGGCAGCAGACGACGACTACCCCCACTACGAGGGCCTGCTTCCGCAATTCGTCACCGGTTTCAGCGACTACGAGGCCACGGCCGACAGCTCGGGACAGGCCGTGCTCGTCACTGCCTGCGAGGTCACCTACACCAACCCGATCCGCCTGGTCGGGGCGTTTCAGAGTCTGGGTTCGGTCCAGCAGGTGCTAGCACCTTGGTCCGGACAGTTCAGCAACCAGTACCTTCCCGAGCCGTCGAGCGTCAGTACTGCGCTGAGGTTCGCCATGGGCCCTACTGGTCCCGCTGGCATAAGCGGGACTCTCGACGTGACGGCATCTCCGGCCGTCCAAGCGACCACGGCGCAGCAGGTACTCCTTCTTCAGCTCACCGGCCGTGCTAGACCTACGCCCGGCGGACCTGAGGGGATTCGGCACGTGCTCGAAGCTGCGCACGAGTGGGTCGTTTGTGGCTTTAAATCAATGACAACCCCTGAGATGCATCAAGAGTGGGAAGAGAAATGATGGTCGCAACGAAGTACGCCCTTGCCAGTCCGGTGTACACCAGCGCCGCTGGCGCCACCGTCCTAGAGAACTACACCATCAAGCGTGAGTTCGTTTCGGACGACGCATCCGTAGTGTCTCGCGATGACCCCCGCATAAAGGTCCGGCTGCTCCCTCGCTTCCTGCGGCTGGCTCCGGTCGTGGAGGAAGTCTTCGCTCTGATGGGGAAGAACGAGGGGTGCGCCACACGTCCGGCTGTCGAGGCGGCGCTGCGATTCCTCAATCTCCATGGCAGCACCCTCCGGCTGCCGGCGGTCACCGGCACCGCTCGTGGTGTGCAGCTGGAGTGGTTCCGCCAGGGCTTCGGAGTCGAGCTTGAGTTCGATGCCGACGGGGACCTCATCGCGCTCACCGACGACGGGAGCGACGTTCGTTCCGAGATCATCGAGGACGACAGTCACCCCTTTCTCCACACGGTCTTGGCTGCTATCTGTGATGGGTGATGTCCTCAGGGGGGCCTGAGGAGACCTCCGCCGCCGACATCGACGACGACGCAGAGGTTCTCCTCTGGGTGGCCGTCGGCCACTACCCCAAGATCCCGGGTCGGACAAGACCGAACGGCAGTTTGTTCGAGCCCAGCAGCGACGGCTCCGGAACTTCGGCGGTGCTTGCGAGGTCCGATGAGGAGCGGGCGGCGACCCTTGAGACGCGACCTGACTTCAGGTGGGTGTGGCTTCGGGCAGGCGACGTGCGTTCCTGTGAGCCTCTCGACATCGAATGGCAGTACGACCCTGAAGTGGAGCATCACGTTGGGATCGTTGGCTGGCCATCGGGGAAGAACGCCCGGGTTCGCTTGAAGCGCCAACTCGCCGACCGCTGTGACTGGATCGGGGACCCGCCGCCGGTCGAGAGCGACAGAGGAAATGGCGGCCACAGCGCTCCCGTCGATCGTGGGAAGCCCCACCTCGGCAAAGCGCTAAGTGGTCTGCGCTCACAAGGCGCCTGCTCTGGCCAACTGAGCTACTCGGGCAGACATGGCCCTGCCGGTTGTGCTGAGGCCACACGGGTGGCGATGGGCCCGATGACCATGCAGTGCCGCCCAACGTACTCGGCAGTTGAGCGGCACTGACAAGACGACTGGTCGCAGCGGCGACTTCGGTGCGCTGCCAGCTGTCCTCCGCTACCCCTCCCCCGGCGAGGAAAGCGAGGATCCTTGCTACCGAGGGGTGGGGATGGCAGGCTCGCACGAATGGAACTCTCCGACCGCGACCGGGCGATCCTCGACTTCGAGGGTTCGTGGTGGACTGAGCCGGGGCCCAAGAAGGACGCCATCCGGTCCTACCTGGCCCTGTCCTCGACGCGGTACTACCGCATCCTGGGCGTCCTCGCCGAGACCCCAGAAGCGGCCGCCTATCAGCCCCTCGTCGTCCACCGGCTCCGCCGGTTGCAGGCCCGCCGACGTCGTGAGCGCTTCGAGGGCCGCCCGGTCAGCGGACCGCCGACGGGCGAGAGGCCCCTTCGATGAGTCCTTCCGGGCATAGTGAGGACGGCTCGTTCACCCGCGAGATTGGCACCCAGACCGGTAAGGCCGTCGTGCTCATCGTGGTAGCCGTGCTGGTAGCCGTGCTGTTGTTGCACCACCGCTCGGGGCCGACGACGACGGTGACATCCAAGACGGCGCCCACCACGGCGCCGGCGGCGACGGCGGCGCCGACCACGACCACCACGGTGGCCCTCATCCCGCCGGCCAACATCAAGCTCCTGGTCCTCAACGGGACGCTCAAGGGCGTCCTGGCCGGACAGTTCACCACCAAGTTGAAGGAGATGGGCTACCAGACCCAGACGCCGGACAACACCACCAAGGCGGTGGACAGCTCGACGGTCTACGCCGTCAGCTCCCAATACTCGGCTGAAGCACAGTTCCTGGCCCAGCAGCTCGGGCTGGCCCCGGGCTCGGTGGTCACCAACGTGCCCAACGACGCTCCCATCTCCAGCAGTGAGAAGACCATCGCCAACGTGATCCTGGTCGCCGGCCCGGATCTGGTCAACAAGGTCTGAGTCGGTACCGGCCAGGCTCCGGGCCGATGAGCGTCGCCGTCTGATGACCGTCGAGGCCCAGTTGCTTGGACCGTTCCTTCAGCGCCCGACGCGCTCGGCGATCCTGACCGACTTCGATGGCACCCTGGCGCCGATCGTCGACGATCCCACGGCGGCGGCTCCCCTGCCTGGCACCACCGATGTGCTGGCCCGTCTGGCCGGCCGCTACGGGGTGGTCGGGGTGATCTCCGGGAGACCGGTCTCCTACCTCCTCGATGGGCTCGGCCCGGCGGCGTCGAAGCTCGCCCTGCGCGGCGTGTACGGCCTCGAGCGAGCCGACGGTGGCCAGGTCAGCGAGCTCCCGGGCCTGGCCGACTGGCGCCACGCCCTGGCCGAGGTGGCCGACCAGGCCGACCGCGACGCCCCTGAGGGAGTCGGCGTGGAGCGCAAGGGCCTGGCCGTCACCCTCCACGTCCGCAACACCCCGAGCGCCACCGAATGGATGGCTACGTTCGCAGCGCAGGCCGCCGCCGACCACGGTCTGGTCACCCACCGGGGACGCATGTCGGTGGAGATCCGCCCGCCGGTCGACACCGACAAGGGGACCGTGGTTCGTGAGCTCGGCGCAGGCATGGAGGCTGTCTGCTTCCTCGGTGACGATCAAGGCGACCTCCCGGCGTTCGCCGCCCTGGTCGATCTGCGCCAGGGTGGCGCCTCCACCCTGGCGGTGGCCGTCAACAGTTCCGAGGCGCCCGCCGAGCTGCTCGCCGACGCCGATCTGGTGGTCGACGGACCCACCGAGGCCCAGGCCCTGTTGCGCCAGCTGGCCGACGGCTGACCGCGCTGCTCTCCTGGCACCGAGGCGACGGCTCCTCCCCCCTCATCCACCCGATCGAGTGCCGGTCGGGCCGCCAGGTCCTGGTGTGGCCGGGCTCGGCGCCCTCAGCGGCGGCTCTGCCCCGCACCGGCGATCAGCTGATCCCACCATGTCCGAGGGGTCAGCTCGGCAGTGACGGCACGCAGGGCCCGGGCCCGGGAGGCCCGCTCGGCGGCGGGCAGGGCCAGGGCGGCGGCCATGGCCTCGGCCGTTGCCTTCACGTCGAAGGGATTGATCCCAAGGACCTGTTCGCCGATCAGGTCGTAGCAGCCGGCCTGCCTGGAAAGGACCACGGTGCCATGGCGTTCGTTGATCTCGGGGCCCTCGACAGCCACCAGGTTGAGGCCGTCGCGCACAGGGTTGACGACCAGGACGTCATAGCGGCGCAGGGCGGCCACCGAGCGGGGATGGTTGTCCTCGCTGTCGAGCAGCACCGGGGTCCACGTGGCGGTGGACCACTTGGCGTTGAGGTAGTCGACCAGGGTGATGATCTCCTGGCCGTAAGCCTGATAGTCGACCAGGGTCAGCCGTGACGGGTAGACGAACACCCCGAAGACGACGCCCTCGACCAACTGCGGGTGAGCGTCGAGGAGGGCGTCGAACGCCCATAGGCCGCGCAGGATGTTCTTGGACAGCTCGATGCGGTCGACCCTGACGATGAAGGCCCGATCACCCAGGGCGGCGTCGAGTCGGGCCAGCTCTGCGGCGCACGCCGGGGAGGACGCCACCCGGCTCAGCTCGTCGGTGTCGACGGCCGCCGGGGCCACGAACGTCTCGGGCCGCCGGCCCACGACCTCGGCGGCGCACGCCTGGAACCGGGTGGCCCAGCGCTGCGAGTGGAACCCGCAAGGTCCGCCGTCGGCCATGGTCCCCAAGAGCTCGGCGCCGGCCTCATCGGGGAGCACGCTCAGCTCCTCGGCGGTGCACCACGGGGTGTGGATGAACGTGGCCGTGCGCAGATCGGGACGCCTTGCAGCCACCATCCCGGCCACCAGCGCCAGGTGGTAGTCGTGGACGATCACGGTGGCCCCGTCGGTGGCCCCGTCGGCCACGGCGTCGGCGAAATGACGGTTGACCTTGCGGTACCGGGCCCACGCATCGTGCCAGTGGCGGTCGAAGCGGGGCCGGCGCACCAGGTCCCACAGACCGTGGTTCAGGTACCACAGGGTGCCGTTGGCCACCACGTCGCAGTACGCCACGAAATCGCCCGGGTCGATGCTCAGCGACCGCACCCGGAAGCCCTCGGCGTCGATCACGGCGCCGGCGGCGTTCGCTTGGGCCGCCGCCTCCCGGTCGGCGTCGCTGAGGGCGGCTGCCACCCACAGGGCGCCGCTGCTGGTCACCCCGGGCCCGAGGGCGACGACGAGTCCGCCCGACGCCCGCTTGAGGCTGGGTCGGCCCTGCGCTCCCGGCGAGAAGTCGAGCGGGCCCCGGTTGGAGACCACCACCACATCCGAGCGAGAAGGCGAAGAGGCACGGCCGAGCATCGCCGCCCGACCCTAGTGACCAGACCGCGCTGAGAGGTCGGCCCCGCCGAGCCGGCCGGGTCGGCCAACATGGGCCGGTGCCCCGCGTCGTCGCCGCCCCGGACAAGTTCCGGGGCACGGCCACAGCCCGTGAGATAGCAGCGGCGGTCGCCGCCGCCGCCGCTGACGCCGGCTGGGACTGCGACCAGATGCCGGTGTCCGACGGCGGCGAGGGCTTCTGTGAGGCACTCGGCGGCCGGCGCAGAACCGAGTGGGTCCACGGCCCGCTGGGTGGGGCGGTGCTCGCCGAGTGGCGCCTGTTGGCCGACGACACCACCGCGGTGGTGGAGATGGCCGCCGCCTCGGGTCTGGTCCTGGTCGGCGGCTCCGAGGGCAATGACCCCGTCCGGGCCGACACCCGCGGTACCGGGGAGCTCATCGCCGCGGCGGTCAAAGCCGGCGCCCGCCACGTGCTGGTGGGGGTCGGCGGATCCGCCAGCACCGACGGCGGTCTGGCCGCCCTCGACGTCCTCGAACCGCACAGCCGCCTCAAGGGCGTGGAGGTCATCGTGGCCTGCGACGTGACCACCCGGTTCGCGGACGCCGCGCCCGTGTTCTCGCCCCAGAAGGGGGCGTCGCCGGCCCAGGCCCGATTGCTCCGCCGCCGCCTCGAGCGCCTGGTCGGGGTGTACGCCGAGCGGTTCGGCACCGACGTCTCGGACCTGCCCGGTTCGGGGGCGGCAGGCGGTCTGGCCGGTGGTCTGGCCGCCATCGGGGCCACCCTGTCGCCGGGCTTCGAGGTGGTGGCCGAGGCCATTGACCTGGGAGCCTTCGTCGAGAACGCCGATCTGGTGGTCACCGGTGAGGGCTTCCTCGACGAGCAGTCCTTCAACGGCAAGGCCGTCGGCGGGGTCGCCCAGCTGGCTGCCGAGTCGGGCGTCGAGGTCATGGTGGTGGCCGGCGACGCCGAGGGCGACCAGCCCGTGGCCTACTGCAGCCTCACCGAGCGCTTCGGCCGGGAGGCAGCCATGGCCGACACGCAGCGTCTGGTCCGCCAGGTCGTCACCGACGAGCTCCGCCGGCGGGGCGGCACCTGAGGTGGGCGGCCCCCCGGAGTCGGGCGGGGCTGGCTCAGGCGGGGCGCAGATCGGCGTCGAGGTGATGCAGCGGCGGCAGCGTGGTCAGCGACACGGCGACATCGGCGGCGTCGGGCCGGGACAGGGCGGTGATCCACCCGGCGCTCGGCCCCCCGCCATCGTCGAGGGCGGGGGGATCCACCCCGGCGCGCTCCAGGCCCATCTCCAAGATGGCCAGGGCCTGGGGGCCGAGCTCGACCAGCGGCCGGTTGCGGTGGACCCGCTGGCCGAGGTCGCACTGGGCGATGACGTCGACGCCCCAGCGGGCCGACACGTCGATCAGCAGACCCAGGTCGACCGCGTAACCACCGGCGAACGGGACCGCCTCGAGTACCTCCCGGCGGGCGGCCACTTCTCCCGCCAGGGGCTGGATGATGGCCCGCAGGTGCGGGAACAGGGCAGCGATCAGGGGACGCGCCATCAGCTCGGTCACCCTCCCGCCCTCGCCCGGGCGGCCCTCCAACGGTCGCCGGTAGTGGGCCTTGACGAAGCCCACATCGGCTCGCTCCAGCAGCGGTCCGATCAGGCCGAGGACGAACGACGCTTCGAAGTGGCGAACGTCGGCGTCGCAGAACGCCACGATGTCACCGTCGCTGACATGCACGGCCCGCCACAGGGCCTCCCCCTTCCCAGGGCCGGCCGGGTGGCCGGGGAGGACCGCCGAGCTGTCCCACACCACCGCCCCGGCCGCCTCCGCCAGAGCAGCGGTGGCGTCGGTGGACGAGTCGTCGATGACGACCACCTCGTCGACCAACCCGGGTGCCAGCAGATCGGTGACGAGCACTCCGACCACCTCGGCGATGGTGTCGGCTTCGTTGCGCGCCGGGACACACACCGACACCCGCTGACCCCGCTTGGCTCCGAGGACCCGGGCCGGGGGAAAGTCCCGGGCGTCGAAGGAACCGGCCATGGCCGGCCATCCTGCCACGGAGATGGGCGAAACCCGGCAACCGATGTCACCCGGTATCTCGGATTGACGGCCGGTGGGGATCGTGACACCATTTACGTCGTCATCAAGAGCGGCTGAGGGACGGGCCCGTCGACGCCGCGACAACCAGTCCGAGGACGCAAGTCCCCGACCAGGTGCCAATGCCCGCTTCGATGAGGAGGAACACGTGTCGTTTGTCCAAGGGCTCCGCTGTCGTGAATGCGCGCGCCCCTATCCGCCAGAGGCCCTGCACGTCTGTGAGTACTGCTTCGGCCCCCTCGAGGTCGTCTACGACTACGACGCCATCGCCGGCCACATCTCGGCGCAGAGCATCGCCGCCGGCCCGCTGTCGATCTGGCGCTACGCCGACCTTCTGCCCGCTTCGCCTGAGGGAGCCGTCGACCTGGGAGCGGGCTTCACCCCCCTGGTGCGCGCCGATCGCCTGGCCGCGGAACTGGGTCTGGGCGAGCTGTGGATCAAGAACGACACCGTGAACCCAACCGGGTCGTTCAAGGACCGGGTGGTGTCGGTGGCGCTGACCAAGGCCCAGGAGCTGGGCTTCAAGGTGGCGGCGTGCGCGTCGACGGGGAACCTGGCCAACTCGGTGGCCGCCCACGCGGCTCACGCCGGCATGCGCTCGGTGGTCTGCATCCCCGCCGATCTGGAACCGGCCAAGATCGTCAACACCGCCATCTTCGGGGGGACCGTGGTCGCCTTGGAAGGCACCTACGACGACGTCAACCGGCTCTGCGCGGAGCTGGGTGACAGCCATCCGAGCTGGGCGTTCGTCAACGTCAACGTGCGCACCTATTACGCCGAGGGCTCCAAGACCCTGGCCTTCGAGGTGGCCGAGCAGTTGGGTTGGCAGGCCCCCGACCACGTGGTCGTGCCCGTTGCCTCCGGCAGCCAGCTGACCAAGATCGCCAAGGGCTTCTCCGAGCTGCACCGTGTCGGCCTGCTCGACGCGGCGCCGGCGGTGCGCATCTCGGGAGCCCAGGCCGCCGGCTGCTCCCCGGTGGCCACCGCCTTCGCCGAAGGCCGCGACTTCGTCACCCCCGTCCGCCCCGACACCATCGCCAAGTCCCTGGCCATCGGCAACCCGGCCGACGGTCCCTACGCCCTCGACGCCGTGCGGGCCTCGGGTGGGGAGCTGACGTCGGTGTCCGACGAAGAGATCGTGGCCGGCATCGGCCTGCTGGCCCGCACCGAGGGAATCTTCGCGGAGACCGCCGGCGGGGTCACCATCGCCTCCCTGGCCAAGCTGGCTCGCGCCGGGGTGGTCCGCCCCGACGAGCGGGTCGTGGCCTACGTGACCGGCAACGGCCTCAAGACCATCGAGGCCGTCGCCGCCCACTGCGCCCCGACCGCCACCATCGCCCCCACCCTGGCCGCCTTCGAAGCTGCCATCGACACCGAAGAGGTTCGCTGAGCATGTCCGTCACCATCCGGGTCCCCACCCAGCTGCGCCCCCTGGCGGGCGGGGAGAGCTCCGTCGGCGTCGAGGGGTCGACGGTGGCCGAGGTCCTCGCCGCCCTCGACGTCGCCCACCCCGGCTTCCAGGATCGCCTCTTCGACGAGAGCGGCAGGCTGCGCCGCTTCGTCAACGTGTTCGTCAACGACGAGGACATCCGCTTCCTGGGCGGGACCGGCGCCGCGGTGAGCGAGGGCACCACGGTGTCGATCGTGCCCGCCGTCGCCGGCGGCTGACCCGCCGGCTGCCACCCTGGCACCGCTGGGCCTTCGAGGCGTCGGCCGATCAGGTTGCGTTAGCCGCCCCGAGGCGGTTAACTGTTAGCACTCGACTTATGAGAGTGCTAACTCCCGGGGTGTGACCCCGAAGTCGGCTCTTGCACCCTGA
>JALZAH010000089.1 GCA_030948425.1 Actinomycetota bacterium | reverse complement strand
CCCCGTGAACACCCGCCCCGCCGATGCCGGGCGGAACCCGATGATCGCCAGGTTCCGCCTCGTCGCCTACGCCGAAGCCGCCACCTTCCTGATTCTCCTGGTCTGCGTGGTGATAAAGCGCGTCGTTCACGGACCGAACCTGGTACCGATCATGGGGCCGGTCCACGGGGTGCTGTTCCTCGTATATTTCGTGATGGTGCTGCAAGTACGGGCCAGCCAGGGATGGGCCCTCGGGAAGACGATCCTGGTGATCGTCGCCTCCGCCCTCCCGTTCGGAGGGTTCTTCGTCGGCAGCCACTTGACAGAACAGAACGCCGCCGTCGCCTCCTGACCGTGCTCTTACGGTGGGCCGCCGATCTCGTGGCGGACGCCGCCGCGCACGTCGGCGACTCGAGAGTTCTCACATGTCCCCGGGCCCAGGTGGTTCTCGTGGCGCACCGGCTGGATCCGACCCTCGTTGGCCGTGGGTTCCCGGAAGGCCACCCGGCATTCGGCCAGCTCGTCGCAACGTCCCGCCGTCGCCCCTCTGTAGCGCGTGGACATCACCGACAACCCGGCGAGCTGTCGCCAGTCGTCGGGTACCCGGATCCGGCCGATGGCGTGTTCCTGGCCGGCGCCCAGGTCGGAGACCGCCGCCGACCACCATCCGGGCTCCTCGCTCCAGAGCCGCATTCCGTAGGATCGCCCGGCCTCCCAGGGCAGGGCGATCCGGCAGGTCCACGCCGGCCCGGCACCGTCGCCCGGCCCTGAGCTGCCGTTGTCGGCCCCGACGGCGTTGACGATGGAGAAGACGGCGAACTTGCCCAGGGCGGGCGACCCGCTGCCGTCGCCTGTCTCCAGGCCGAACGATCCGCCGTCTCCGCCGGCGAGCTTGAACTCGTGGAGCATCGCCATGGAGGTCTGTGGCCCGGGGTCGATCTCGGGCAGGACGAGGTGTTCGAAACTGGCGAAGCCGGCCTGGGTGGTCCGGAAGATCGTCGGTGACGGAGGCCACCACCACTCGGTGTGGACGTCGCGCGGGGTCGCGGTGATGGATGATCGCCGGCGCACCATGGCGACCTCAGCCTGAGCTGGTGCGACGACCGTGGCGTACGCCCAGTCGCCAGCCGACCCAACCCGAGCCGACGGAGATCGCCACGAACCCCGCCAGGCGGAAGATCAACGAGACCAGCGCCACTAACCACCACCCGACCAACAACACGACGACGACGCCCAGGATCAGGCCTGCTCCCCCGGTCCGCGGCCGCCTGACCGATGACGACGGCTTGGCCCGTCCGACCCTGGACGATTGGGCCGGGGAGGACGCGAGCGTCGAGCAGATCAGGCACTCTCCCGCGGTCAGGCCGTGGGGGCACATGGTGGCCATCAGGGGACGAACCGCGTGCAAGTCACGCCACGAAGGCTACGACCAATTGGCGGTCAAGGATCCAGGGAGGCCACCGGAAGGACTTTGGTGCCGACGGCGTTGGCCACGTCGGTGAGGCGAAGGTTGTGGTTGCGGGCGTGCCCTCGCAACCGGGCGAACGCCCGCTCCATGTCGAGGCCCGCCCGTTCGGACATCACCCCCTTGGCCTGCTCGATCACGATCCGCGTGTTGAGGGCCTCGGTGAGCTGGGCGTTCAGTGTCTGAGCGTCAACAGCGGCGCGGTGGGCCAGGATGGCGATGGTGGCCACGTCGGCCAGCGCCTGGGCGGCGATCACATCGTTCTCGCCCATCGCACCCTCCTCGGCCCGGAACATGTTGAGCGCGCCGATGGTCTGGCCCCGCAGCCGCATGGGCAGGGCGTGGACCGACCGGAAACCGGCGGCGAGCGCCTTGGGGCCGAAGCGAGGCCGGCGGGTGAGGGCCTCGTGGAGGTCGATACTGACTGGACTGGCGGTGCCCAGTGAGCCGAGGGGCAGGTCATTGGAGATGAGCATGATCCCCGCACCGGTCAGGGCGGTGACGCACTGGCAGACGGCGCCCAACCGAATCGCGGTGATGTCACCGTCGCCGTCTTCGGCCAGGATCTGGAGCATCGCCCCGGGCCGACCGTGTGAGCGGCGGTGGTCCGGTCACCCGACGGCTACCGCGGCGGACGACCCTCCCCGACCCCCCGCCGCAGAAGGTCGGCCAGCACCCGGCGCTCGTCGGGCGAGAGGTTGTGAAGGAGAGGTAGGTCGACGGTGAGGCCGTCGCGGTGCTCCTGGCGGAGCGCCCGACCTGCGTCGGTGAGCACGAGGTGCTTCACCCGCCTGTCCTCGGGGGCAACCCGGCGCTCGACCAGGCCCCGGGCCTCGAGGTGGTCGACGATGCCGGTGACGTTGGAGGCGTCGCAGCACAACCGCTGGGCCAGCTCCCGCATGGGCAGGGGTTGGTCGAGCTCGCGCAGGGCCATGGCCTGGGCGAACGAGAGGTCGAAGTCGGCCGAACGCTCGGTGAAGCGCTGGCGGAGGTCGCCGGTGAGCCGGAACAGCAGGGCCACCAGCTCCTCCAGGCTGGGCTCGCCACCGGGGCCCGGTCCGTCGTCCGGCGAAGTTACCTCGTCCACCAGCGTGGGGTCTCGGCTCCCCCCGGTTGTCACCATGAGTTCATGATAGTTGACTAAGAAGATGGTTGACTACCTTAACTTTCTGCGCTTTCATGTGATGGGAGCTCGGCACCGTCGCATGGCGCAGGGCAAGGAGGACTGCCGATGAGAACGCGACCCCCCGGTCGTCGAACGTGTGAACCCCACCACCGCGCCACGACCCTCTTGCCCACCGTCGCTCGACCCGATCCCGGAGGACTCTCATGATCCACATCGCTGACTTCTGCTATCGGAGGCGTTGGTTCGTCCTCCTCGCCTGGGTGGTGCTGCTGTTCGGTGTCTTCGCCGCGGGGAGCGCCCTCCCCGCCGAGCACAACGCCAACTACCAGACCCCGGGGGCCGAGTCCACCAAGGCCTACGCGCTCCTGAAGGAGCGCGTACCCCAACGGGGGGGCGACACCATCCAGATCGTCTTCAGCGGCGACATCAACAATCCGGCGACCCGGCCCCAGGTCGACGCCGAGCTGGCCAAGGTCAAGGCGGCCAGCCCCTTCGTCTCCGACGTCCGTAGCCCGTATTCGGACCCGGCCGCACAAATCTCCAAAGATGGCCGCGTCGCCTATGCCGAGGTCACCTTCGACCGCACCCTCGACAAGCTCACCAACGCCGATTCCAAGTTCCAGAAGAAGTTCCTGGACGCAGTGAAGCCGGGAGTGATCAATGGGCTCGACGTGGAGGTGACCACCTTCGTCGCCGAGCAGCAGCCGGGATCAGAGTTCATCGGCCTGATCTTCGCCGCCCTCATCCTTCTGCTCGCCTTCGGCTCCGTCCTGGCCATGGGGCTGCCGATCGTCACCGCCCTGTTCGGGCTGGG
>JALZAH010000065.1 GCA_030948425.1 Actinomycetota bacterium | reverse complement strand
CATGCCGGGGGCGCTCCCGTCGACGAGGAGGACATTCCCCAGATCGCTCCCAAAGCGGAGCGGGAGTCGAACGGACCCCGCCCCGGCGCCCCCCGGCCGCCTCGGTCGGCGACCAGCGGGATGACCCGGCTGTTCGTGGGGGCCGGTCGGGAGGGGGGCGTGCGTCCCGGAGACCTGGTCGGTGCCATCACCGGGGAGTCGTCGCTCAGCGGACGCCACATTGGCGCCATCGAGATCGCCCAGCGATTCTCCCTCGTCGAGGTCCCCGACGCCGCCGCCGACGAGGTCGTCGAGGCCATGCGGGGAGCAACAATCCGTGGGAAGCGGGCAACGGTACGCCGAGAGCGGGATCAGGGGGGACCCCCCCGGAGGTGAGCGGCTACATCCGGTAGTTGGGCGCTTCTTTGGTGATGGTGATGTGGTGCGGGTGCGACTCGCGCAGACCGGCGGCGGTGATCTGCACGAACCGGCCGTTGCGCTGCAGCTCCGTGAGCGTCGCCGTGCCGCAATAGCCGAGCGCAGCCCGCAGCCCCCCGACGAGTTGCCAGACGACGGCCTCGAGCGGGCCCTTGTAGGCCACCCGGCCCTCGATGCCCTCGGGGACCAGCTTGTCGACCGGCCGTCCGTCAGCCTGGAAGTAGCGGTCCTTGGAGTACGACCGGTTGGCCATGGCCCCCAGCGAGCCCATGCCCCGGTACTCCTTGAACTGCTCGCCCGACAGGTGGATGAGCTCGCCCGGCGTCTCGTCGGTCCCGGCGAAGGCGCTGCCCAGCATGACGGCATCGGCGCCGGAGGCAATGGCTTTGGCCACGTCGCCCGAGGACTGCACGCCACCGTCGGCGATCACCGTGCCGCCCCGACGCTGCGCCACCTCGGCGACATCGTAGACAGCGGAGATCTGGGGCACCCCGACGCCGGCCACCACCCGGGTGGTGCAGATGGCGCCGGGTCCGACCCCGACCTTGACCCCTTGGGCTCCGGCATCGAAGAGAGCCTCAGCGGCTTCAGCGGTGGCGATGTTGCCGGCCAGCAAGCCGACATCGGGCCACTGCTTGGCCACCGTCCGCACCGTGTCGATCACCGATGTGGCCTGACCGTGGGCGGTGTCGACGACGATGACGTCCACACCGGCGTCGATCAGCGCCTCGGACCTGGTGGCGGCCTCGTCACCCACGCCGACGGCGGCCGCCACCCGCAGACGTCCGCTCTCGTCGACGGTGGCGTCGGGATCCTCGGTGTGGCGCTCGAGGTCGCCCTTGGTCATCAGCCCCACCAGCCGGCCGTACCTGTCGACCAGGGGCAGCTTCTCGATCTTGTGGCGGCCGAGCAGCTGGGACGCCTCATGCAGGGCGATCCCCGCCGGGGCGACGATGACGTCGGTCGTCATCACCTCCCGCACGGCGCGCTCACCGTCATCCTCGAAGCGAAGATCCCGGCCGGTGATGATCCCCGTCGGGCGATGGTCGTCGTCGACGATGACCAGACCGGAGATCCCGTTGGCGGTCATGAGCCTGCGGGCCGAGGCCAGGGTGGCTCCGGGGGCGACGGTGACCGGGTCCGCGGTCATCCCCGCCTGCGAACGCTTGACCTTGGACACCTCACCGGCTTGGTCCTCGATCGACAGGTTGCGGTGCAACACGCCGATGCCTCCCAGGCGGGCCAGGGTCACCGCCAGGCGGGACTCGGTGACGGTGTCCATGGCCGCTGACACCAAGGGTACGGCCAGGGTGATCTGGGGCGTGAACCGGCCCGTGGTGTCGGCGTCCGCGGGGAGGACATCCGAAGCTCCCGGAACCAACAGCACATCGTCAAAGGTGAGGGCCAGGGTCCCGAACTTGTCATGACGAGCCATCCCCGAGCCTACCTTCGCGACGCAGACTCCCGAGGCGCCGGGACGGTCCCCGTGGGCGACGGGCCCCGCCGGGCCGGCCCTGGCCCGGGTCCGCCCACGAGCTTGTCGGTCAAAGGTTGACGAAGTCCAAGAAATGCGGGATGCTGTTGGAACGTGGATGCGCCCGATGACCGCACAGCTGCCATCACCACTCTGCGGGTCGCGGGTCTGCGGGTCACCAGCACGCGTCTCGCCGTGCTCGATGCCCTCCAGGACTGTCAGCATGCCACCGCAGAGGCCCTGGAGCACCATGTCCGTGGCTCGGTCGGCACGGTATCGAAACAGGCGGTGTACAACGTCCTCGCCGCCTTCACGCAAGCGGGGCTGGTCCGCCAGATCGAACCTGCGGGTTCGCCGGTGCGATACGAGACCCGCACCGGTGACAACCACCACCATCTGGTGTGCCGATCCTGTGGCACGGTCGCAGATCTCGACTGCCAAGTCGACGAAGCACCGTGCCTGACACCTACCGATGACCTCGGCTTCGAAATCGACGAGGCCGAGATCGTCTTCTGGGGATATTGCCCTAGCTGCCAGACAACTCGTAAGACAAAGGAGACCTCATGACGACATCCAACGGTTCCGGCGGGCGCAGCCCCAAGGAAACCCCAGACACCACCACCAATTCTGGAATCCCTGTGGCCAGCGACGAGCACTCCCTGACGCAGGGAACCGATGGCGGCATCCTGCTGCAGGATCACTATCTCATCGAGAAGATGGCGCAGTTCAACCGGGAACGGGTTCCCGAAAGGGTCGTTCACGCCAAGGGTGGCGGCGCCTTCGGCGAGTTCGTGGTCACCGACGATGTCAGCCAGTACACCAAGGCCGACTTTCTCCAGCCCGGCAAGAGGACCGAGATGCTGGCCCGGTTCTCGTCGGTCGCCCCCGAGATGGGCGGCGCCGACACCCAACGCGACCCTCGCGGGTTCGCTCTGAAGTTCTACACCGAGCAGGGCAACTACGACCTGGTGGCAAACAATACACCGGTGTTCTTCATCAAGGACCCGATGAAGTTCCAGGACTTCATCCGCTGCCAGAAGCGACTCCCGGATTCGGGGCTTCGCAGCAACGACATGCAGTGGGACTTCTGGACCCTTTCGCCGGAGTCTGCTCATCAGGTCACCTGGTTGATGGGCGACCGGGGTCTCCCTCGAACCTGGCGGCACATGAACGGGTACGGCTCGCACACCTTCCAGTGGATCAACGCCGCCGGTGAAAAGGTTTGGGTGAAGTACACCTTCAAGTCCGATCAGGGCAACGAGTTCCTCACCCAGGCCGAAGGCGACGTGCTCGCTGGCACCTCTCCCGACCATCACCGCCAGGACCTGTTCGGCTCCATCGACAACGGCGACTTCCCGTCGTGGACCCTCTACGTCCAGATCATGCCGTTGTCCGATTCGGATGACTACCGGTTCAACCCCTTCGACCTCACCAAGGTGTGGCCACACGGTGACTACCCGCTGATCAGGGTCGGCACCATGACCCTCAATCGCAACCCGGAGAACTTCTTCGCCCAGATCGAGCAGAGCTCGTTCGAGCCGTCCAACTTCGTCCCCGGCATCGACACCAGCCCGGACAAGATGCTGCTCGGCCGGCTGTTCTCCTACCCCGACGCCCACCGCTACCGCATCGGGGCCAACTACACGCAGCTGCCGGTCAACGCCCCGAAGTCGCCCGTCAACTCCTACTCCAAGGACGGATCCATGCGCTACCGATGGAACGATCCTTCTCTCCCGGTGTACGCGCCCAACTCTCGTGGGGGTCCTGCCGCGGACACGGCGACATTCGACGACGGCGCGGGATGGTCGGCGGGCGGCGACATGGTGCGCTCGCCCTACGTGCAGCACGCCGAGGACGACGATTGGGGCCAACCCAGGACCATGGTGCGAGAGGTCCTCGACGACGCCGCCCGGGCCCGACTGGTCAGCAACATCAGCGGACATCTGCTCAACGGGGTGACCGAGCCCATCCTGGTCCGAGCGTTCCAGTACTGGTCCAACGTCGATGCCGACCTCGGCAAGAAGGTCGAGGAGGCCGTCCGCTCGCAGCAGAGCGACGATGCTCCGACCACGGGGCAGAGCCCGACTGCCCCAGGCGACGAGGCTGCCAAGGTCTGACAGCGACCATAGAAGAAGCGGCGTGGTAGGCACGGGACTCCAAGCGACCTCGAGGCCGAGGAGCGGGAGGGGGTCCGTGCCTACCGCGGAGCGCCGGGATCACGCACTGGTGCAAAGCCGAATGCCGTTCGGAGACGGCTGAGGACACCGCCGAAGCTGATCTCCCTAAGCCGACGGATACGGTTCGGTGGCGTAGCGACTCATGATCTCGAGCACCTCAGATCGTTCCAGCCTCCCCGTGGCCTGGGAGGCCTGCCCCAGCTCTCGGAAGTAGCTGATGTAGCGGTCGGGGGTGAGCGTGCAGAGGATCAGCGCCGCCCTGTCGGGGTCAGGGTTGGCGAAGGTGTGCGGCACGCCGATCGCAGCGGTGAGCAACGAACCCGGCGTCAGGTCGACGTGGTCCTCGCCGCTCGTGAAGCGCACCGTGCCGGACAGGACGAAGAACGTCTCGTCGTGTTGGCGATGAACGTGCTGCGGCGGCCCGGCGCTGGCCGGTTGCAGCGTGACCTCGACCATCCCCAACCGGCCCCCGGTGGCCGAGCCGTCCTCGAGGATCCGGGTGCGGATGGGTCCGACGTCGATGACCTCGCCGTCGCGTGGGGTGACGAGCTTGATGGTCACGGGCCCTCCTCGGAGATCGTTGTACGCCTACCCTAAGCAACGGGATGCCGTCCTGCGGCCTCCTAGGGTGCCAGGAACGCCCATGGGGCCCATCGTCATCCGAGGGGACCATGACCGAGCGGGGGCCGGATCGGACCTCGCCGGCCTGACCACCCGGGCCGAGCGCGACGGCGACGAATGGATCATCAACGGTCAGAAGGTGTGGACCACCTCCGCCCATCATGCGGACTACGGGCTGCTGTTGGCCAGGACCGACTTCGACACAACCAAGCATCGGGGTCTCACCTACTTCGCCCTGCCCATGCACCAGGTCGGCATCGAGGTCCGAGGGAGGGCTCCGTCAGATGAACGGTCATGCCTCGTTCGACGAGGTCTTCCTCGGCGACGCCCGCGTCCCGGCGGCCAACGTGATCGGCGACGTCGGCGCCCTACAGGTGGTATCCGCAACGGCCGGGCGGACCGACCTGGTTGCCGGGCACGCCGCCACCACCACCAACAACACCGCCACCACGGGTGATCCACTCGTGCGTAAGGAGGTCGCCCGGGTCACCGCCCTGGCCCGGGTCGCCCCGTGGACTGCGCAGCGAGCGGCGGCGGGCCGGGCCAAGGGCACTGAGCGTCACCCGTAGGCTCTGGTCATGGCCACGTCACCAGCGAGACCGCCACCCCGCCGGCGGCAGGACCGGCGGGTGGGCGAGGACCGGATCCTCTCGCTCCCCAACGTCGTCACCACCGCCCGGCTGGTCCTGGTGCCGCTGTTCGTGTGGCTGCTGGTCCAACCGCACCACCGCCGCTGGTTCGCGGCGGCGGTCCTGCTCGCTGCCCTGGGCTCGACCGACTGGGTCGACGGCCAACTGGCCCGCCGGTTGGATCAGGTGACCACCCTGGGCAAGATCCTCGACCCGACCGCCGACCGGGTGCTGCTCGCCACCGCCGCCATCGGCATCCTGGCCGCCGGGGCCATTCCCGTCCCGGTGGCGGTGATCGCCCTGACCCGAGAGGCAGTGGTGGCCGTCGCCGCCATCGGCTTGGCGCTGGCCCGGGTACGGCGCATCGATGTCACCGTGGTCGGCAAGGCCGGAGCATTCGGGCTCATGTGCGCCTTCCCATTCTTCCTCGCCGGGCACTCGACCGTCTCCTGGCACCACCTGGCCCTGGTCCTGGCTTGGATCGCGGCCGTGATCGGCCTGGTCCTGGGCTGGGTCTCCGTCCTCTTCTATGTACCCCTGGCCCGCGCCGCGCTCCGCGAGCGGCGGTCCGCCGCCGGAGAGAACAGCGCTTCGACGCCCTAGGCCCTCCAACCCGCAGCCGTCCAGCGCCGGTTGCGATCAGCTGTTCTGGCGCTTCTCTTTTTCGGTGTCGGCCAGCTGGGCAAGTCGGTCGGCTTCTTTGCGTCGCTGCTTCGCCGCATCGTCTTTGTTCTCGGCGTCGCTCAGCTGCTTGTTGGGCTCGGAGGTGGCCTGCTTCTCCTGGGCGGCGACACGCTTGTGTCCCGCCTGCTTCTTGGCCTCGGCGGCCTTGACTCGCTCGGCGGCGTCGTGGTCGGCCTGCTCCTTGTCGGCGGCGGCTCGAGCGTCCGCCTCCCGTTGGGCTTTGTTCTTGCTCTCCTGCTCGTCGCTACGGGCGGCGGCCACTTCCTGCTCTTTGTCGCGTTGCGCCTGCTCCCGGGTCTGTCGAGCCTGCGTCCGCTCGGCCTCCAGGTCGTCCTCGGCCTGCGATCGGCGGGCGCGGGCCTTGGTGTCGAGCTCGTCGGCCTTGGCCAGGAACTCGGTCCTCCGGGTCATGGCCTGGCCTCGTCGGGCGATGTCTTCGTCGGCCAGGAGCCGCCCAGCGATGCCGTCGATGGATCCGAGGACACGCTCAAGACCGAGGCGGGCAGGGGCATCTTCGCTCATGTAGCGGGCAACGACGCCCCGCTCGAGCAGATCGAGGGGGAGGCGGGCCACGGCGTACTCCAGCTTGGCAATACGGCGGGGAACGGAGCCGAGGTTCATCTGCATGTTCTCTCTTCACTCGTTGGTCGGTGGGTCACGGGGGCCCTCAGCTCAGGCCCGCGTCATCGTTGAGCTGGCGAGCGTCGTCACGGGCCCGCTGCGCCGCCTGCTCGGCGGTGCGTGCGCTGGAATCTGCTCGCGCGTAGTCGGCGTCGGCGTCCGCTTCTGACTGCTTGGCGTCCGCCATCTTGGAAGCGGCGCCTCGGGTCGCAGCCTGGCTGCGCTCGTCAGCCTCACGTTGAGCCACGCTCTGTTCGACCATCTTGTCGCGGGTGGCGGCGGCGTCGGCCTCCTGGCGCTCCGCTTGGGCATCCTGGCGCGCTGCCGCCTTCGTTGCCGTGGCGTCGGCGGTCACCCGGGCCCGCTGCTGGGCGGCGGCGCGCTCCTCTTCTCTGAGGGCCTCGGCGGCCTCGCTGCGCTCGGCGTCGGCGACGGCCTCGCCGGTGTTGGCTTCCCGCCGGGCTTTCGCTTCGCTCTGCTGCAACTGTCCTTCCGCAGTCAGCGAATCGTTACCGGTCACCGCTCCGGCGACTTCCTTGGCCTTTCCCTTCACAGAAGACACAAAGCCCTGCCGTGCCTCACCTGCCTTGTCGTCACTCATCACATCTCCCTCGAACTGCGAACACTACGTACGGTCATGTCGAACGCCCGGGGTCAGACGCCGACGACATGCTGGGCGATGCCGGCGACCTGCGTCTGGGCGATGATCCTGTCGGTCGTGGCATCGGCCATGATGAAGGTTTCCTTCGCCTTGGTAACCCTGAACTCGTTCCCCCAGCAAGCGGAGAGGAAACACCAGCAAGCGGCTGTGACCTTTTTCGCAAGGGGCACAGGGCCGGGCGTTGTGGCTGGAGGCCGCGGCGAGCCAAGGTCGAGGGCGTGGACGTCGCTTCGGTCGTCATAAAGGAAACCGATTGCCTCAGCGCCGCCGAGATGGCAACGTCGCTGTGTGGCTTCGTCGCCAACGCAGCTGACCGAGGACCGACGATGACCGAGGACCGACGATGACCGAGAAACCACGATGACCGAGGTGGTCGCGCCCCCGAGCGGAGACGAGCGCTCCGGCGCCCGGAGGCGGATCCCTCGCGCCGCGGTGGTGGTGGCCCTCCTGGGGCTGGCATGGTTGCTCTTCGGTGCAGCCGGAGGCTCGTATCAGGGCAAGCTCAGCTCAGTGCAGAAAAACGACAATGCCGCCTACCTTCCCAGTTCGGCTGAGTCAACCAAGGTCGACACCGAAGCGCAGCAGTTCCAATCCATCCAGACCGTCCCCGGCTTCGTCGTCTACCAGCGGCTGACCGGCCTGACCCCCGCCGACCGATCCAAGATCGCCTCGGACGTTGCCGCCCTCGCCTCCCTGCCGGGTGTGGCCGGGGATCAGGTGCACGCCGCCGTCTACGCGCCCGACGGAGCCACGGCAAGCGTAACTGCGCCCCTGGTGGGCAAGCGAGGGGCGGTCAGCGTCGACGGCAGCAAGCTGGTCAAGGTGGAGAAGAACGTGCTGGCCACGGCCCGACAGGGAGCGCCCGGCGGTCTGGTCGTCCACAGCGCCGGACCCGGTGGCCTGCTGGTGGCGTTCATCGACGCCTTCAGCGGCATCGACGGCACGCTGCTCCTGGCTGCGGGGTTGGTCGTCATCGGCATCCTCCTCATCATCTATCGAAGCCCCATCCTGTGGTTCTTCCCGCTGTTCAGCTCCGTACTGGCGCTTGGGGCGGCGGCGCTGATCATCTACGAGCTGGCCAAGAACAACCTCTTGACGTTGAACGGCCAGAGCCAGGGCATCCTGTCGGTCCTGGTGCTCGGGGCCGGTACCGACTACGCCCTGCTGCTGATCAGCCGTTACCGCGAAGAGTTGCACAACTACGACCGTCGGGTGGACGCCATGGTCAAGGCCTGGCGGCGGGCAGCGGCGGCCATTGCCGCCTCGGCGACCACAGTCATCCTCGGCCTGCTCTGCCTCGGTTTCGGTGAGCTCAACTCGGATCGGAGCCTGGGTCCGGTGTGCGCCATCGGGATCGCCTGCACCGTGGGCGTGATGCTCACCTTCTTGCCGGCGTTCCTCACGCTGATGCCCCGGGGCGTCTTCTGGCCCCGGGTCCCTCGGGCGGATCGTCACGGCGACCCGGCCCGCCCCGGCGTCTGGAGCCGCTTTGCCGGGGCTCTGGGCCGCCGTGACCGCCTGGCCTGGATCATCACCGCCGTGGTGCTCCTGGCCTGCGTCGGGGGCCTGACCACGCTCAAGACGGGAGGCCTGTCGACCGCGCAGAGCTTCACGAACAACCCCGATGCGTCCGTCGGCCAGAAGATCTTCGACGCCCACTTCCCCCACGGCAGCGGCGCTCCCGCAGTGATCGTGGCCCAGGCGGGGACCATCCCCCAGGTCATCGCCGCCGTCTCCCGGGTTCCGGGGGTGTCGAGCGCACCGGGAGCGGTGTGCGTCCAGGCGAACTACACCAAGTTGGCCCAGCTGGCGAAGGACCCGGGGACCATGGCGGCCGGGTCCCAGTCCGGTTGCGTCCCCAGCTCGCTGGCCGTAGAGCCCCACAACGGTCGGCTGCTCATCAACGCCAGCCTCGACGACAACTACGACAGCCCGGGCGCCTACGCCACCGTGCAGCACATCCGCACGGCGGTGCACGCCATGCCCGGCGCCGCCGCCCTGGTCGGCGGGTCGAGTGCCATCAACTACGACACCCAGCAGGCGTCGCGCCACGACCGCAACCTGATCATCCCCGTCGTGTTGGCGGTCATCCTCGTCGTGTTGACCCTCCTGCTGCGAGCCTTCCTGGCACCGCTGCTGCTGATCGCCAGCGTCGTGCTGTCGTTCAGTGCCGCCCTCGGCGTGTCGGCCGTGGTGTTCAACCACGTGTTCGGCTTCGCCAACGCCGATCCGTCGTTCCCGCTGTTCGCCTTCATCTTCCTGGTCGCTCTGGGCGTGGACTACAACATCTTCCTCATGACCCGGGTGCGGGAGGAGACGCTCCGCCACGGCACCGGCGAAGGTGTCCTGCGGGGTCTGGCGGTGACCGGAGGCGTCATCACCTCGGCCGGCGTGGTGCTGGCCGCCACCTTTGCCGTGCTCGGCGTCCTTCCTCTGGTGTTCCTGAGCGAGCTCGGCTTCGCCGTGGCCTTCGGGGTCCTGCTCGACACGGTCGTCGTGCGATCCATCCTGGTTCCGGCGCTCAGCCATGACCTGGGCAAACGCATCTGGTGGCCCTCTTCGCTGGCTCAGGGTGCGGACTAGGGCGACGAGCTCAGGGGGATGCCGTCGGGGCGCAGGAACGACGCGTCGGCGTTGGTCAGGGAGTACCAGTCGACGAGCATGGGTGCCCGGATGGGCCGCCGCGTCCTGGCTGAGCACCGTCGGCGCGGCGATACATCAGGTGGATGCACCGACGTGGTTGGAAGCGACGATCACCGTCTCCGGGTTGAGCGGGCCACCGCCATGGGGAGCGACGTCAGGTGGCGTCGTGGCGGTGACGGCCGCAGGAGTGACGACGATGGCGCACCAGGATGAAGACGGCGACGGCGACGAGCACCCAGGGCACGTGGGGGTGAAAGACGCTGGCCACCGATGCGGTGATGCTCCACCCCACGACCAGGGCGGCCATGACGGCCAGGAAAACCCATCCCAGGTGCCGACGAGGCCGGCGGTGGGGGTCCTCCGGCGCAGGGCTGTCGAGGGGTGGCAGGTCGGCCAGGAGAGGAGCCAGATCGTCGCCGGTCTTGGCGGCCGCGGCCCGGGCCGCCCGGTCGTCGAACTCGGCCTCGTCGAGGCGGCCTTCGGCCACGTGGCGGCACAAGGCGTTGGTGACGTCGGCGCGCTGGGCGTCGGAGATGCGCATCGACCCGGGCAGCGTCGAAGTCTGGGGTCGGGGAG
>JALZAH010000019.1 GCA_030948425.1 Actinomycetota bacterium | reverse complement strand
GTCTTGCCGCTCGCCTCGGTCAGCACCGGCCTGACCGTTGATCTGGTCATCACCGCCGAAGGCGGCCTCGTCGGCATTCCACGAGAGACCCTCGATCTCGTCGTAGCCGAAGGGCTCAAGCAACTCGGCCTCGACAACACAAAGATCGAGGTTGAGGAGGACGGCTGAATCCCTTGTGCCAGCTGGTCGAGAGCTGAAGCCGCGAAGCCGGTAACGCCGCGAGGCGATGTGATCATACGGCACACTTGAAGGGCTGCATCCATCGTGGGCATGACAACCGAGCCCACCTCCGAGTGAAGGAGTCCATGATGGGTTTCTGGGACGAGCCGCAAGGCGCCGCCGTATTCAAGCATGCTGTGCTCCGGGAGTACGCGCCGATCTTCGCCGGCAAGGTTGGGAGCCGATCCGAAGCGAACCGCGTGGAAATCGTCGACGGGTACGCCGGTCAAGGCTGGTACGACAACGGGGACCCTGGGTCGCCGGCCGTGTTACTCGACACGGCCGAGACGCTCGGCGCCATCCGCAACGTGCATTGCACCTTCATCGAGGGCGACCCCTCGACGTTCTCCAAGTTGAAAGCCCGACTTGCAGAGATGGGCGTGGGTGAAGATCGCGCAACGCTTCGCCATGGGTCGATGAGCGAGCACCTTGACGAGGTTCTCGAGCGGGCGGCGGGCGTGCCCCTCTTCGCATTCGTCGACCCGTACGGTCTTGGCTTGCCATTCGACGAGCTGGTCGGGAAGCTGATGGGCCGGCCCCCGGACTCGGCAGGTCGCAGGGTGCCGACCGAGGTGCTCGTCAACTTCACCTACTCCGGGATCTATCGCAGCGTCGGCTACGTGACGCCAAACACCTCCAATCCAACCCAGCTCAAGTACGCGGCGCGCCGCACCGAGCAGCTCAACAGCAACCTCAACGGCGATTGGTGGCAAGACGTCGCCCGCACGAGCACCGGGGACGAACTCGTCGCCACGATCCGCCAGGGCTACATCCAGCGGGTACGTCACGCCGCCGGCCCAGACTGGCAGTGCCTCGAGGTACCCGTGTCGGACACGACCACAGCTAAACCGATATACGACCTCCTCCTATTTACCCAGCATCCCCAGGGCCGCTGGTTCTTCAACGACGCCGTCTCCTTGGGCCGCCAGGTCTTCGCAACGTTCTGCGCTGACGGGTTCATGCAAGCGCCGCTATGGGAACCACAGGAGGACTGGGTCAACGACATCGAGCGGAACCTCCGACGGTTGTTAAGCACCGGGTCGCCGGTCAGGGTGGTAGAGCGGATGCTTGAGGTGTACGGGACCACCCTCGGCGAAGCCCGAGGCAAGCACGTTAAGAAGGCAGCCCAGCGACTCGTGGCCAACGGCATCGCCGCCGGCGATGTCCACAAGGCCCCACACCAGCTGGTCCTCCAGACGGCGCCGACCCTTGGACCAGCGTCCTCGCATAACGTCGCTTGAGAGCAACCAGCCGACTGGGGGGCGCGTCCCTGAAAAGGCGCCGGGCACCAAGCGCAAGTCACACGATCGACCCCGACGACCGGCATGCCGAGGCCGGACGCCGCCGGTTCGTACAGTAGGGACCTGTGGCCGACCGGAGCAGTATCGAGTGGACTGAGGCGACATGGAATCCGACCACGGGTTGTGATCGCACCTCGCCGGGCTGCGACCACTGCTATGCCGCAACACTGGCGAAGCGGTTGAAGGCGATGGGTCAGGCCAAGTACCAGGCTGACGGGGACCCCCGCACGTCCGGACCCGGCTTCGCCATCACCTGCCATCCGGACTCGCTGGCCATTCCCGGGCGGTGGCGGACACCTCGGACCGTGTTCGTCAACTCGATGAGTGATCTCTTCCACAACGGCGTCGACGAGGCCTTCATCGCCGAGGTGTTCGATGTCATGGCCGACTGCCCCCAGCACACCTTCCAGGTGCTCACAAAGCGTTCTAAACGACTAGCGGCCGTGGCCGACCGGATCCACTGGCCAGCGAACGTGTGGATGGGAGTCAGCATCGAAAATGACCAGTACCGGTTCCGAGCGGATCATCTGCGCGCCGTCGGTGCCGCCGTGCGGTTCCTGTCGGTCGAGCCAATGCTGGGACCAGTCCGAAACCTCGACCTAGACGGCATCGATTGGGTGATCGTCGGCGGGGAGTCAGGCCGAGACGCCCGCCCCGTCGATGCGTGCTGGGTTCGCGATCTGCGGGATCGGTGCGCTGAGAACGAGGTGGCGTTCTTCTTCAAGCAGTGGGGAGGCCCAACCCCAAAGGCCGGGGGCAGAATACTCGACGGCCGGACATGGGACGAGATGCCCAACACGCTGCCTACGACTGGGTAGGGACGGCGACGCCAGCGGTGAGCCACCAGCCCGGCGGCATCCTGGGCTCGGAAGGGGCTACTCGCCGTAGTCAGCGTCGGCGGCGAAGGCCGGTGCGTCTGGGTAGCAGCCGGGAAGGGACGCGCCGTCGGGTGGCAAGTTTGGATGCCACTACGCCATTCTGTTGTGTTCCGACACAACCAAGGAGGTCATGGTGTCTGAACTGGGTGATCGGCTTCGGGAGCTGCGTCTGGCAGCTGGGTGGTCGCAACGAAAGCTGGCTGCGCAGCTTGGTGTGGGCTTTCCCCACGTCTCGAAGATCGAGGCCGGCACTGAGAAGCCCAGCGACGAACTCTTGGGCCGCTTGGCCGACGTGCTCGGTGCCGAACGCGACGAGCTGTTCCTTCTTGCGCAACGGGTGCCTGACGATGTCCGTCGCCAGGTGCTCGACAAGGGGCCCTTGGCGGTCCAATTCTATCGCCGGTGGCAGTCAGGAGCCTTCACAGATGCTCAGGTGGAAAAGTTCCTTGCCGACAATGACGAACAGGACAAACAGTGAGCCCCCGGCCGGCGCACCCGCACACTGCTCACCAGCACGAAGTCGAGGCTGCGAAGGTACTTGCCCTCTACCACCAGACCACCAAAACTGCCCTGTCTCTCCCCATCCCCATCGAACTGATCATCGAAATCGTCTACGACCTTCGCATCGTCTCGGAGGTGATCCCCGAACAGGCCGGTGAGCGCATCCTCGGGATCCTTCAACCCGCAGATCGCACCATCCTGCTCAACCAACAACACGAGGAGCTACTCGCCGCCGTCATCGGCCCCGAACAGTTCACTCTGGCCCACGAGCTCGGACACTGGCTCTATGACGCCGATGACCCCGCCCAAGGCCAGCTGTTCGATCCAGTAACGCCGCCAGTGTTCTGCCGCGACCTGACCGCCAACCGCGACGACCCCGGACATCTGCGCGAGGTCAATGCCAACAAGCTGGCCTCCGCCCTCCTCATGCCCAAGCACCTCATCCTCCAAGAGATCGATTCACCGTTCGTGTCGCATCGAACCCTGTCCCGTACCGCAGCCAATTGGGGGGTGTCAGCCCAAGCCCTGACCTACCGCCTCGAGGCACTCAACATGCGTTGGTGCCTCCCGGACCCGATGTGACCAAAGACACGAGTAGGTGTTGTGTTGTTACGCAACACAACACGCTAGATTGGGGGTTGTCATCGACCACCAACCGGAAGGAGCCCGATGACCACCACCTGCCAGACCACCCCCCAAGGTCGCCAGGTCCAAACCGACGCATGGACCATCACCTGGGACAACACCACCAAGACCCTCAACCTCACCAACACCAAGGGTCTGAAGCACACAGCCCTGTGCGGTGACCCACACATCATGACCGACGGGTGCCCACCCATGGACTTCCCATCGCCTACCTGCACCTTCATCCTCACCGACGGCACCATCATCGTCGCCGACGCTCCAGCCGCCAACCAACCGCTCAACGACCTGCACATCTTCACCGACGACCGGCAACACATCAGCCTCGGAGCCACCACCCCCTTCTCCGACGTATTCGGCACCTTGTTCGAACAGACCGACGACGGCTCCTTCTACGGCGTCGTCTCACGGCCGGTAGGCACAACGAACCCCAACCCCGTCCCCAAGAACTACACGGACGTCTCCTGAGCGTCTGCACTTGATTCACTGAGCCGGGCGAACCCCGTCTGGTGTGCAAGGGCCGCTACCCACTTCGGGCGGCGGCCCTTGTTCTATGGCGGGTGTTGCCGGCAGGTTTGGATGAAAATGGTTTGGCAGCTTTGAGCGGGGACGGTTTCGGCATTCCTGGCTGGTGACACACCGACGACGCCGGACCCTCTTTGGGGTGGGTGTCCGGCGTCGTTGATGGTCTGAGCGCCGACTCTGAGCGGGGCGTCGGCCAGCGGTTGGTTTTGGTCAGCCGACGGGTGTCGTTTGTTGGCTTGGCCGGGATGATTGTGTGTGGATGGCGACGGGGTTGGGGCGGACGAGTTCGGCGATGCGCTCAGCGAGGTGGTCTGCGGCTGTGCGGCTGAGCCCGATGGCCACGATGAGGCTGCGGTCGGCGCGACGGAGGCGGACCAGCCAGGTTTGGTCGGGTGGTCGTCCCCAGGAGCTCGCTGATCCGGTGTCGACCTCGACGGTGAGGGGTTGGGTGTTCATGTGGGTAGGTTGTTGCCGCCGGGCTCAGCTGCGTGTGAGCTCGGCGATGGCCTTCTTGGCGCAGGTGTCGTCGACGAGGCTTTTGCTGTCGGCGGCGGCGGCCATGAGGGCGGCGGTGGCAGCGTTGTTGAGCGCTCTGGGCAGGCCGTTGGCGTAGCGGTGAAGTCTGGCGGCGGCATCGTCAGCGATGAGCGGATCGGTCCGCCCGGCATGGGCGAGATGGTGGCGTAGGTAACCGATGGACTCGGCCAGGTCCATCCCGGCGATGTTGTAGCGGACGCTGATGCGGCCGTCGAGGGCGGCGAAGATGCCTTGGCGCAGCCGGGCGGCCAGGGTCGGCTGGCCCAACAGGATCGCCGCGAACGGCGACGCGGAATCGAGTTCGGCGTTAGAGAGGAGACGGATCTCTTCGAGCTGTTCGGGTGAGAGAAGATGTGCCTCGTCGATCACGAAAACGACACGACGGTGGCGTTCGTGCTCTTCGGCGGCGAGCAGGGCGGCGGCCTGGTTGATGGCCTCGGCCTTGTGGAACCGTGGGGTGGCACCCAGAGCGGTGGCGATCGCCACGTACAACCCGCGGCACCCGCCGCTGGGGTTGGACAAATAGACGAGGGTGAACTTGGTCCGGTCCAATGACTCGACTGCGGCGCGCACTGCGACGGTCTTGCCCGCTCCGGTGTCGCCGACGATCACGCCGAGAGCAGCTTCGTTGATGCAGTAGTGGATGCGTGCGACGGCCTCGCCGTGGGCGGAGCGCTCGAAGAGCTTGCCGGCGGGGATCGTCTTGGTGAACGGGGTGCGGGTGAGCCCGAAGTGGGCAGCCCACACGTCGACGCCGGCCATCAGCGCGTCACCGGGGCGTCGCCGTCACCGTGGTTGTCGCCGCCGCCGTCTGCCTCGACCGGCTCGTCGAAGTCGTCAAAACCGGGGAGGCGCACGTCGCGATAAGCGATCGAGGTTTCGCCGAGGGCCTCGGTGTGAGCTGCCGCGACGAGGCCCATGTAGTCGATCCCCGGTTCGGGATCAGGCACCGGAGGTGGCGGGGTGGCCTGGGGAACGGCGGGATGCACGTGGCGGCCGATCACGAAAGCGACGGCAATCCCGGCGGGAATGCCTTGGTCGTACACGTCGACGCGGGTGAGGTCCTCGGGGTCGAATCGCACCTCGACGGTGCGCCCGACGAGGGCGGCGTCGACTTGGTAGCGGTTCCCACCGAGATTGATCGTGGCTGTCTTGGTGACACGGCGGACCATCGACCACCGGAACGCTTCGGCGAGCACGCCAGGCGGCGGGATCGACGGCGTGTAGTTGGCGAGGAAGCGTTCGATCGGCGCCTGTTTGGTCTCGGCGTGCGTGCGGGCGTTGGCGACCTGCTCAGCCCAGGCCATGAACATGTCGTTGAGCTCGGTGAAGGTGGTGATGCCCCGGTCTTCCATCTCGGCGATGAACGAGGAGCGGATGTAAGAGTTCAGCCGTTCCTGTTTTCCGCGGCCTTGAGGCTTGTAGGGCTTGGAGTGCACCAGGTGCACCCCGAGCACCGCGCACGCCCGGGCCAGCTGATGGTTGGCGTAGGGAGCGCCGTTGTCGACATAGAGGATTTGGGGCACACCCCGGCGGGCGATCGCCGAGCGCAGCACATCCTGGCCCGACCGGGTGTTCTCCTCGGTCATCCACCTCCCGTGCACCAACAGGCGGCTGTAGTCATCGACGAGCACGAACAGCTTCGCTCGCCTCGAGCCGCCCGCCCGGGGGTGGGGCACCCACGGCCCGACGAGCACATCGCCGATCCAGATCTCGTTCGGGCCCGACGCCTCGTAACGCCCGAAGGCCCGTGTCGGCTCGGCGGTCAACGCCGCCCGTGTCAGCCCGGCCCGGCGCAGATGGGCCCGCACCGTCCGCTCCGAGAGCATCACCCCATGGGCTCGGGCGATCCCGTCGACGATCTGGGCGGCCGAGCGGGTCGGGATCGCTCGGCGCATCCGCTCGGCCTCTACCATCCACCGCCCCTGGGAGCGGGCCCGGCCTCGGTCCGAACGCGGGAGTGGCCTCAGGCCCCCCAGCCCGTCGCGCCGATAGGCGACCAGCCACCGGTCAATGGTGCCCCGGGCGAAACAACGCTCGACGCCTTCGGGAGTGGTCCACGTGCGCGCCGCCAGGCCCCGCACGATCATGCCCCGCTCGGCGGGGCTGAACCGGCCGCTCACCGCCTCGGAGATCACCGCGAAGCGGAACAGGGCGACCTGCTCGGCCCGGTCGTGGCTGTGGTTGTTGTCCATCGGAGGCTCCTTCGGACCCCTCGCCGAACCTCGGCAAGCGTCGATGAGCATCCAAGGGCACCTTCAGCTCGCCGCCCAGAGCGGATCCATGTTGGTCGAGATCAGGTGCCCGCCGACCACGGCATTGGCCAGCCGCCACAGGCCGCCGACCCCACCGCCGAACCGCCGCCGAGCCGCGCCCCATGCCGCCCGGATTGCCGCCACCGCCACCACCTCGGGCCGACCGGACAACACCGGAGCGAGATCGCCCACAGCCACGCAGAACCGGCTGAACCCGACCGCCAGCAGCTCGGCGCGCCGGGCGAACCGTCGCCGCCAGTCCCGCACCGTGGTATGCGCCAAACCCAACCCGTTGGCCACCGTGCGCGTCCCGACACCCCCCCACATCGTCTCCACCGCCACCCCGATCACCTCCACCGCATCGAGGCGCCCCCAGGCCACAAAACCGGGCAGCAAGGCATGGGTCCGCTCGCAGCACCGGGCCCGGCGCACCTCCAACCGGTGGATCACCTCGGCGCTCACCCGAACGTCACGCTCATACCAACCCCAGAACCGCATCGGCTGGCGGCACCCCGGACACGCCGGGCGAGGCACCTCTAACTCCCGGCCCGCAGCCACGTACCCCTCGACATCGAGCCCGCTCGGCCATACGATCGCCATCGGCACACAGCCCTTCCGGGCCCCTTCCGATGAGCGACCAACTCAGATGATCGGGAGGGGCCCTGTCGCGTCTCACACAGGGTCCCGCCGATCCTCGCCACCGCAAACCACCAGCGTCCAACCCCACCACCTCCCCAGTCCGTCCACAACTACCTCAGCCGGACCAACCTCCTACGTCCACACCAAGACCTGCCCGTAACAGCGGGCCTGGCTCGGACACAACCCGGCGACGCAGCAACCTGCTGAATCGCAATGCTGCCTCTCGGGTTCTGACCAGGATCGGGGGACCGCCTGCCGCTACTTCTCATTCCGATCCTGGTCGACCCCAGTCAGGGGCCGTCGATTGGGGACCATTTGTCGGGCACCTTGGTACCGGACCGGGCGTTTGCGGGGCTCTCCGGGCTGCTGAGAGGGGCGTTTCACGGCCGGTCCGCCATTGTGAGGTCGTTCCAGCTGTCGACGCCGGGGGCGACGTCGACCGGGACGAACGGGTCCCGACAAAAGCCGGGTCGGGTGTCTTGGTCGGCTCAGCCAACCAGACGGTCAAGGACGCTGCGCAGCTGGGCGACGACTTCGTCACGCTCGACCCGGAGCCGCTGCACTTCGTCCACGAGGGCGACCGCGGCCTCACTGGGCATGGTCACCGGACGTCCCGGTCCGACCATCACCCAGGACCTGCGCTGCTGCTCGAGGAGGCACGCGTCGAGGGGGCGGTTCGGTCCCATACCGAATCGACCGTAGCCGAACACGCGTTCCCCACTCCACGCTCGCGGGAGGTAAAATCGAGGCCATGTCGTCATCCCTCCACATCAAGCGACCAGCGGCCACCGACCTCCGAGCCGTCGTTGCCGCGGCCCGGCGCCGCCAGTACCGTGACCTGGCCATCGCCCTGATCCCCGCCGTGGTGGCCAGCGGGTACGCCGTCCTGCTGCCCAGCGCGCCGCTCGCTGGTCGGTACATGGCAGCCGCGCTGGGCCTCGGGAGCACGTGGCTGTTCGCCCGCACCGGTCGGATCACCCCCCAGGCGAGCACGATCTACGTGTCGATCCGGCGTTATGGCGCGCCGCTCGCGTTGGCATTGTTCGCTTGGGCGCTGATCCTGGAGATCTCCGCCGGTCACTGGGACCCGTTGGCCCGGACGATGGCGTTTGCGACCGTGGCCGGAGGGGCCGGCAAGGCGATCCTGGCTCGCCGGCCAGTGCCGGCCCACCGTCGCCAGCCGTAAACGGCCAGGGATTGCAGCGGCGGCCGGGACGAAGCGCACCCCCCGGTGGCGGGAACCGGGGGGTGCGGTGCTGCCGGCGGTCGTCATGGGGGTTCCCTGAGTAGCGGCGCAATTTCCGTTGTTAGGCGCTGTTGGTCTGATGGGTGAGTGCTTCGCGGGCCTCGCGGGCGGCGTAGTAGATGATGATGAGGCCGGCGGCGGGGTCAGCCCACCACCATCTGAGGGCAGCGTTGAGGATCAGGCCGACCAGGACGGCACCGGCGAGGTAGGCGTCGACGAGGGTGACGCGGCCTTCGGTTTGTAGTACCGGGTTCGCGAGCGCCTTGCCGGTACGGGACTTGCCGTGGGCCAGGGCGAGCATGACCGCGAGGGTGGCTGCTGTCCAGGCG
>JALZAH010000010.1 GCA_030948425.1 Actinomycetota bacterium | reverse complement strand
TGCACGTCAGCCCCGATCTCGACACCGTCACCTACACCCTGGCGGGGGCCATCAACACCGAGACCGGCTGGGGCCTGGCCGCGGAGACGTGGCAGGCCCACACCGAGCTGGCTGCCTACGACGACGGCCGATTGGCGTGGTTCGGCCTCGGTGACCGCGACCTCGGCACCCACCTGTACCGCACGGCCCGATTGGCCGAAGGGGCAACGCTGAGCGAGGTGACCGCCGAGATCGCCGGCCGGTGGCACGTACCCATCCGGCTCCTGCCCATGTCCGACGATGAGGTGGCCACCCGGGTGGAGTTGGCGGCCACCGGCGACGAGATCGGCTTTCAGGAGTACTTCGTCGGTCTTCACCACGACGTCGAGGTGTCAGGCATCCGCCTGGCCGGCATCGACGCCGCCCGTGCCGGCCCCGACGTCCTCGGTGGCATCGCCTCGGCTCGCTGTCTGGTCATCTGCCCATCCAACCCGGTGCTGTCGATCGCACCGGTGCTGGCCACGCCCGGGGTCGGCGAGGCCGTCGCCGAGCGGCGCAACGATACCGTCGCCGTGTCGCCCATCATCGCCGGGCGGGCCCTCAAGGGACCCGCCGACCGCATCCTGGCCGAGATGGGCCACGAGCCGACGGTGGTCGGCGTCGCTCGGATGTGGGCCCCCTACGCGTCGGTGCTGATCGTCGACAACGCCGATGCCGGCCTCGTCGACGCCGTCGAGGCCGAAGGCATGACCTGCGTGGTGACTCCCACCGTCATGACCGGACCAAAGGAGGCGGCTGCCCTGGCGCGTGCCGTTCTGGCCGTTCGGCCCCCTCCGGCGGCCGACCCGGCGCCCCGGTGACGATCCAGCTCCTGCCCATCGACGGCATCGCCGAGATCCATCCCGGTGACGACCTGGCGACGGTGATCGCCGAGCACGCCGAGGTGGCTTCGGGCGACGTCTTGGTCATCACCCAGAAGATCGTTTCCAAGGCCGAAGGGCGCCTGGTGGCCGTCGACGCCGGCGATCCCGCTGCTCACCGTCGCTTGGTGGTCGGCGAGTCGGTGCGGATCCTGCGACGACGCGGTGAGCTGACCATGACCGAGACCCGGCACGGCTTCGTCTGCGCCAACGCCGGCATCGACCTATCCAACGTCGAACAGGGATACGCCGCTTTGTTGCCGGTCGATTCCGACCGTTCGGCCCGTGGGATCCGGGACGGTCTCCGGGCCCGCCGGGGCGTCTCGGTGGGGGTGATCATCTCCGATACGTTCGGGCGAACGTGGCGGCGCGGCGTGACCGACGTGGCCATCGGTTCCGCCGGGGTGGCCGCCGTGGTCGACCTGCGGGGTACTACGGACGCACTGGGCCGGGAGCTGTCGGTCACCGAGGTGTGCGTGGCCGACGAGATCGCCGGCGCCGCCGAACTGGTCATGGGCAAATCGCGTGGGATACCGGTGGCCATCGTCCGGGGCGTGGACCCGTCATGGCTGCGAGAGTCGAACGTACACGACGAGATCGTCCGTCCCTACCACGAGGATCTCTTCCGCTGACCTCTTCCGCTGGGCCCGGGGGCCTCAGCGCCGGGCGGTGCGGAGCCACTCGACGGTGGCGGCCACGCCGGCGTCGAGGGTGGTCCACGGCGTCCAGCCCAGGTGGATGGCGGCCCGCCCCGGGTTGAGGCTCGAACGGCCGATCTCACCGGCCCGGGCCGGGGCGTAGGTAGCGGTGACGTCCACGCCGACGGTGGCCGCCACCACTGCGTGCAGGGACCGGATGCTCGTCTCCACTCCCGTGGAGATGTTCAACGTCAGGCCGCTCCCCCGCCCCGCGGCCCGGGCCAGGGCGTCGATCACGTCGTCGACGTAGACGAAGTCGCGGGTCTGTGCCCCGTCCCCGTAGATGGTGCCCGACCGCCCGGTGATCAGGTCGGCGGCCAGGGTGGCCACCACCCCGCCGGCCACACCTGGTGCCTGACCGGGCCCGTAGACGCTGGACAGGGCCAGAGCCGTGTACTCCAGATCGTGCAGCTCACGGTAGGCGGACAGATATCCGGCAACGCTGCTCTTGGCCACCCCGTGTGGTGAGAGGGGATGGTGGCCGGCGGATTCTTTGACCGGCAGGCCGGCGGGGCCCGCTTCCCCGTAGATGGCCGCACCGCTGGTGGCGAAGACGACCTTGCGCGCTCCGGCCTGCCGTGCCCCCTCGAGGACTCTCAGGGATCCGACGATGTTGGCCTCGGCGTCGAGGACAGGCTCGTCGACCGACGCCGCCGCTCCCCTCCTGGCCGCCAGGTGGTAGACCACGTCGGGCGGGCGTCGGGCCATGATCCCGGTCATGTCCGATGAGGCGATGTCGAGGCGCTGAAAGCTGAGCTCGCGGTCGGTGTCGCGGCGGGCGGTGGCCAGGTTGGCCAACGAACCGGTCGAGAGGTTGTCGACCACGTCGACGGCGTGGCCTTCCACGAGCAGGCGCTCAACCAGGTTGGAGCCGATGAAACCGGCGCCGCCGGTGACGAATGCTCTCACCGGGGTGGTTGGGTGGGGCCCCCGGGAACCTCTCCTGCCGCCACCATGACTCCGTCGTCGATGACGGCGTCGTCGCCCAGAACGGATCCTTCTCCGACACCGGCACCGGCGCCGATGGTGCCGCGGTAGCCGATCACGGCGTCGGTGATGATGGCGCCGGGGCCCACCCGGACCCCGTCGAGGAGCACCGAACCGGTGACGACGGCTCCGGGGGCGATGACCGAACCGGCCCCGACGACACTGCGCTCGACGCAGGCATCGTCGGCCACGAAGGCTTCGGGGTGCACACTGCCGCCGTAACGCTCGGCCCACGACAGGTTGATGCGCCGGTACGCCTCCGGGGTCCCGGCATCGATCCACGGAGCATCCGACGCCATGGCGTAGAGGCAACCGCGGCCCACCAGAACGGGGAAGGTCTCCCGCTCTATCGACGTGGGACGACCAGGCACGATCAGATTGAGGACGCTGGGCTCGAGCACATAGGTGCCGGCATTGATCAGGTTGGTCGGTGCCTGGTCACGGGGAGGCTTCTCGATGAAGGCGGTGACCCTGCCGGAGCCGTCGGTGGGCACCACACCGAAAGCCGAGGGATCGTCGACGGGGGTCAGGGCGATGGTGGCCTCGGCTCGGCGGGTCCGGTGCAAGTTGATCAGGGCGGCCACATCGAGACCGGTGACCACGTCACCGTTGACCACGACGAACGGTTCGATGATCCCTGCGTGACGGGCGGCGAAGGCAATGGCCCCGGCCGTGTCCAGGGGGTGGTCCTCGACGGCGTAGTGGAGGCCGACCCCGGCGCAGGTTCCGTCTGGGTAGGCCGCCAGGAAGGCGTCGGGTCGATAGCCGAGGGACAGCACCACGTCGCTGATGCCGTGGGCCCCGAGGTGGGCGACCACCCGTTCGATCATGGGCCGGCCGGCCACCGGCAACATCTGCTTGGGCGTGGTCAACGTCAAAGGCCGGAGTCGTGTCCCCTGGCCACCGACGAGGACGACTGCCCTCACGGGGTGCTCGACGGTGGTGACGGCGGGGACGTCGCCGGAGCGCCCGGAGCCGGGGCGGGGGCGGCCGGCGTCGGGGCGGCTGGCGGCGGGACAGCCGGCGTCGGAGCCCCAGGCGTCGGAGCCGCCCCAGGC
>JALZAH010000354.1 GCA_030948425.1 Actinomycetota bacterium | reverse complement strand
AGCGGCGTGAGCTTGTAGAGGTTGTTGAGCACCACCTGCGGGTTGGCGTCGCGCTTGAGCGGGATGACCAGCTTCACCTTGCCGCCGGCCGACTGGTCGATGGCGTCGGCGATCCCGTCCAGGGTCTTGTCGTTGGCCAGCTCGGCCACCTTGGCCAGGACCGCTTTGGGGCCCACCTGGTACGGGAGCTCGGTGACCACGATCTCGAAGCCACGCTTGGTGTCCTCGATCGTGGCCCGGCCCCGCATCTTGATGGAGCCGCGCCCGGTGGTGTAGGCGTCGATGATCCCCTGGCGGCCCAGCAGGAAGCCTCCGGTGGGGAAGTCGGGGCCCTTCACCAAGTGCATCAGGTCGGTGGGCGTGGCCTCGGGGTTGTCGATCAGGTGGACGGTGGCGTCGATGATCTCGCCCAGGTTGTGGGGCGGGATGTTGGTGGCCATGCCGACGGCGATGCCCTGGCTGCCGTTGACCAGCAGGTTGGGGAAGCGGGCCGGCAGCACCGACGGCTCCTCGTCGGTGTTCGAGTAGTTGGGGATGAAGTCGACGGTGTCCTCGTCGATCCCCTCCAGCAGGACGTTGGCCAGCGTGGCCAGGCGGCTCTCGGTGTAGCGGGAGGCGGCCGCCCCGTCGTCCATCGAGCCGTAGTTGCCGTGGAAGTCGATGAGTGGGTGGCGCAGCGAGAACGGCTGGGCCATGCGCACCAGGGCGTCGTAGATGGCGCCGTCGCCATGGGGGTGGTAGTTCCCCATCACCTCTCCGCAGATCTTTGCGCACTTGAGCCGGGTGCGGTCCGACCGGGCACCCATGGCCCACATGCCGTAGAGGATCCGCCGGTGCACCGGCTTGAGCCCGTCCCGGGCGTCGGGCAGGGCCCTGGCCACGATGACCGACATGGCGTAGTCGAGGAAGGAGCGCTCCATCTCCTCCTGGATCTCGATGGGCTCGACCCCCAGACGGGGGGGCACCTCGCCCGGGCCGACCTCCGGCGGGGGCGGCTCGTGCCCGTTGCCGGTGACGTCAGACATCGAGGAACCTCACGTCCTTGGCGTTGGTGGTGATGAAGTGCTTGCGGCTCTCGACGTCCTCGCCCATGAGGATGCTCATGACCTCGTCGGCCAGCCCGGCCTGCTCGACCGACACCTGCAGGAGCGTCCGCAGGCCCGGGTCCATGGTGGTGACCTTGAGCTCGTCGAAGTCCATCTCCCCCAGCCCCTTCAGCCGCTCGAACGGGTTCTTGTGGGCCGGGTTGGCGGCCAGGAACGCCGTGCGGGCCGCCTCGTCCTTCAAGTACACCCGCTCCTTGCCGACGAGGGTGGAGAACAGCGGCGGCTGGCAGATGTAGATGAACCCTCGCTCGAACAGCGGCCGCATGTAGCGGAAGAAGAAGGTCAGGAGCAGGGTGCGGATGTGGCTGCCGTCGACGTCGGCGTCGGCCAGGATGCAGATCTTGTGGTAGCGGGCCTTGGAGCCGTCGAAGTCGTCGCCCAGCCCGGCACCGATGGCCTGGATCAGGGCCTGGAGCTCGTTGTTCTTGAGCATCCGGTCGATCCGGGCCTTCTCGACGTTGAGGATCTTGCCCCGGATCGGGAGGATGGCCTGGATGGTGGGGTTGCGGGCCTGCTTGGCCGAGCCGCCGGCGGAGTCGCCCTCGACGATGAACAGCTCGGCGTCGTCGGGCTTGGTGCCACGGGCGCAGTCGGCCAGCTTGTCGGGCATGCCCGCGCCCTCGAGGGCGCTCTTGCGCCGCACCGCCTCCCTGGCCTTCTTCGCCGCCTGCCGGGCCTGGGCGGCGTCGCGTGACTTGGAGATGATGGCCTTGGCCTCGTTCGGGTGCTCCTGGAGCCACTCGAAGAGCTTGTCGTTGGTGGCCTTCTCCACCATCGACCGCACCGGCACGTTGCCCAGCTTGGCCTTGGTCTGGCCCTCGAACTGCGGGTCGCGCAGCTTCACCGAGATGATGGCGGTGAGGCCCTCGCGGACGTCCTCGCCGGCCAGGTTGTCGTCCTTCTCCTTCAGCAGGCCCCGCCCCCGGGCGTACTTGTTGGCCACGTTGGTGAGGGCCTTCTTGAAGCCCTCCTCGTGCATGCCGCCGTCGGTGGTGGAGATCCCGTTGGCGTAGCTGTAGATGCCCTCGTGGTAGCCGGTGTTCCACTGGAAGGCGATCTCGCACTCCATGTCGGTCTCGGCCATCTGGTAGTGGCCCACCCGCTTGAACAGCGCCTCCTTGGAGGCGTTGATGTGGCCGACGTAGTCGATGATCCCCTTGTCGTACTTGAAGACCCGGCTGTCCTGGCGGTCGGGACGCTCGTCGACGAACCGGATCTCGAGGCCGCGGTTGAGGAAGGCCATGGTCTCGAGGCGCTCGAGGACGGTGGTGGCCCGGAACTCGGTGCCCTCGGAGGCGAAGACCACCGGGTCGGGCCAGAACGTGACGAGCGTGCCGGTGATCGGCTCGCCCCGCTGCCGGGGCGACTCGCCCACCACCTCGAGCTTGGTGAGAGGACGGCCGCCGTTGTGGAACTCGATCCGGTGGTGCTTGCCCCGCTGGTGGACCTCGACGACCGTGCGCTCGGACAGGGCGTTGACCACGCTGACGCCGACCCCGTGGAGGCCGCCTGACACCTGATAGGCCTTGCCGTCGAACTTGCCGCCGCCGTGGAGCCGGGTGAGGGCGATCTCGACGCCCGTCATCTTCTCCTTGGTGTTGAGGTCGGTGGGGATGCCCCGCCCGTCGTCCTCGACGCGGCAGCCCCCGGCGGCCAGAAGGGTGACCTCGATGCGGGCGGCGAACCCGGCCATGGCCTCGTCGACCGAGTTGTCGACCACCTCCCAGA
>JALZAH010000630.1 GCA_030948425.1 Actinomycetota bacterium | reverse complement strand
ACCCGACTGGGTGTCGACTCCCGGTCAGCTCGTCTGCGTGCCCGGGCGTGGGGCGACGGAGCGGCTTGGGCGCTCGAGCACCTCCCCGACCTGGTGGGCGCCTCGGACGAACCGTCCGCTCTGCTGGCCCGGCTCACCGGGCGCTCACCGGCCCGGCGCCGTGCCGATGGGGTGGTGCGGCTCCTGGCCCGGCGCCTCACCGGTCTGCGCATACCTCGGAGCTTGGCCGTATTGGAAGCGACGGTCCCGGTGGTGCTCGCCCAGAAGGTCACCGGGGTGGAGGCCAAACGCAGCTACCGGGATCTGGTGGCGAGCCTGGGGACCCCGGCGCCCGGTCCTGGTGGCGGGCGGGGCCTGAAGGTGCCACCTGATGCCGCCACCCTGGTCGCCACTCCGTCATGGGTGTGGCACGGCTTCGGCGTCGAACGCAAGCGGGCGGAGATCATCGTCGGGGCAGCCTCCGCGCATCGCCGCCTGGAGGAGACGATCAGCCTGGACCCCGGCGACGCCCGTCGCCGTCTCCGGGCCGTGCCCGGGATCGGTCCGTGGACGGCCGCCGAAGTGGCCATCGTGGCCCTCGGGGATGCCGACGCAGTGAGCATTGGGGACTTCCACCTGCCCAACCAGGTGGCCTGGGCCCTGGCCGGCGAACCCCGGGGCGACGACACCCGCATGCTCGAGTTGCTCGAGCCGTACCGTGGACATCGAGGTCGGGTGCTGCGCCTGGTGGTCGCCGGCGGGACCATCGCCCCTCGTTTCGGCCCCCGCAGCGAGATTCGCTCGTTCCGGTACCGCTGACTGGCCCGCCCGCCCCGGCCCGTTCCGCCCGCGTCGCTTCGCCCGGCCTGCGCGCCGTTAAGAGCGACCGTGGTCGGACGTCCAGGCCAGGAATCGCTCCACGTCCCAGGTGTTGACCACCGACGAGCTGCCGATCCCACAGGCCACGGCCTTGGTGGCCCCGTAACGCTGCCAGGCCAGCTGGCCGGGGGCGTGAGCATCAGTGTCGATGCTGAACGATGCCCCGAGACCAGCGGCCACGGCCAGCAGATCGTCGGGGGGATCGAGGCGCTCAGGCCGGGAGTTGATCTCCACTGCGGTCCCGGCGGCCACGCACGCCGAGAACACCGACTCGGCATCGAAGGCTGACGGCGGGCGGCCCTTGCCGACCACGATCCGCCCCGTGCAGTGGCCGAGGATGTCCACCCGGTGGTTGGTGACCGCCCGCACCATGCGCTCGGTCATGGCCGCAGCGTCCATCCGCAGCTTGGAGTGCACCGATGCCACGACCACGTCGAGGCGGTCGAGGAGATCGTCGTCGGCGTCGAGGCTCCCGTCGTCGAGGATGTCGACCTCGATCCCGGTCAGGATGCGCATGGTCGACCCTTCGTTCAGTTCCGCCACCACATCGATCTGGCGACGCAGCCGATCGGCCGACAATCCGTTGGCCACCTTCAAGCGCTGCGAGTGATCGGTCAGCGCCCAGTAGCGGTGTCCCAGAGCCGCCGCCGCTGCCGCCATCGTCTTGATGGGGCTGCCCCCGTCGGACCAGTCCGAATGGCTGTGGCAATCACCGACCAGGGCGGCCACCAGGGCAGCGACAGCGGGAGCGTCGGTCTCGTCGTCGCTACCGGCGTCGTCGTTCGCCTCCTCCAGGCGGGTCAGGTACGCCGGCACCTCTCCGGCCAGGGCCTCGGCCACCACCCGGGCGGTGCTGTCGCCGATCCCCCGCAGGTCGCGCAGACGGCCCTGGGCGGCCAACTCGGCGGTTCGCTCGTCGCCGGCGTCGCGCACGGCATCCGCCGCCCGGCGGAACGCCTGGACCCGGTAGGTCGGCTCCCGGGACCGCTCGAGGAGGTAGGCGATGCGTTCCAGCGCTTCGACCGGCCCAGGCCCGTCGGTCAATGCTTGCCTCCCTGGCCGCCCCTTCCCGGCGGAGGCGCGCCAACGGGCAGCGTGGTCGGCGGGATGGTCGGCGTTGTGGTGGTCGGCGTCGTGGTGGAGGTGGGCGCCGTGGTGGTCGTCGCCTTGGTGGTCGTCGTCCTCGGCACCGTCGTGGTGGTGGCGGCGGGCCGCGACGTCGTGGTCTGCCGGGCCGTGGTCGGCGTGATCGCCGGTATCGTCGTAGTGGTGGGCGGCGGCGCCGTCGTCGTCGTGGCCGGCACCGTCGTCGTCGTCGAGGGGCCGTTCGAGCTCTTGGTGTTGGCTGCCAGGATGAGGATGATCACCAAGGCAATGATCACCAGCAGCGCGGCGGCAGCGATACCGAGCGCCCGGCGGTGGTCGGCGGGCTCCTCCACCAAGCCCTCCTCCACCACCGGGTCGGCGATGGGCAGGAGGCGGGTTCCGGCATCAGCCACGACGGCTGGGGCGGCGACGATGGTCGGCGCCACCTCCACGCGGCCGTCCCGACGCAGGTCGGCGGCCATGGCCTCTGCGGACGGGTAACGATCCTCGGGTCGCGGGGCCATGGCCCGGCCGATGACTCGGGCCAGGTCCGGGTCGATGCCGACAACGGCGTCGCCGGCCGCCCCAGCCGCCCCGGTGCCGGCCACAGTGGCGTCGAGCGCCCCGGCCTGAGGCTTGTGCCCGGTGGCCGCCTCATAGAGCACCACGCCCAGTGCGAACAGGTCCGTGGACACCGTCGCCGGCTGGCCGGCCAGGCGCTCAGGCGCCAGGTAGGCAGGGGTGCCCAGCACCAGCCCCACGGCGGTCTGGTCCCCGTCGGCGCCACCCTGGTCGATCATCATCTTGGCGATACCGAAATCGGCGACCTTGACCCGGTCCTCGGTGGTGATGAGCACGTTGCCGGGCTTGATGTCGCGGTGGAGAAGTCCGATGTCGTGCGCCGCCTGCAGGGCGGCGAGCACGTCGAGGGCCACGCTGCGCAACCAGACCTGGTCCACTGGTCCGGCGGCGATCCGGTCGGCCAGGGTCTCGCCGGGAAGCCGCTCCATGACCAGGAACGCCCGGCCGGCGTGCTCTCCGCTGTCATACACGCTCACCACCGCGGGGTGGGAGAATCGGGCGGCCGCTCGGGCCTCGGCCTCGAAGCGGCGGCGCATCCCAGCGTCGGCGGCCACCTCGGGGCGCAGCACCTTCAACGCCACCGGTCGCTCCAACCGCTCGTCGAAGGCGTCGAGCACCTCGGCCATGCCACCCCGGCCCAGGCGGGAGCCCAGCCGGTAACGTCCGGCGATCAATGCTCCAGGACCCTCGACATCAGTCACGCCCCTTGGTCTAGTTGTCGAGCCCCGCCCCCGCCAGCCTCCCGTCGCCCCCGCCAGCCTCCCGTCGGCCCTCGTTGCCGTCACTCCCCGATGGCCGGGCAGACTGCAACCCATGGATGTGGCCGGGATCCTGCTCACCGGCGGGGCCAGCGCCAGGATGGGTCGGACAAAGGCAACACTTCCGATCGGGGTCACCACCCTGGCGGTGCGCACGGCCCAGCTCCTCGACGCCGTGGCCGAACCGGTGGTCGAGATCGGCCCAGGCCACAGCGGGTGGCCGGCCGTGACCGACACCGTGGCGGGCGGCGGTCCCCTGGTGGCGATGGCCACCGGTGCGGCATTTCTGGCTGGTCACGGGTGGTCGGGCCCGGCCATCGTGGTGGCCACCGACCTGCCCCGGCTCAACGTCGCCCTCCTGACCTGGCTGATCGCTCATCCGGCTGAGGGCTCCGTCGTGCCGCTCGATGGCCACAGTCGACCCCAGCCGCTCTGCGGTCGCTACCAGCCCGCCGATCTGAGCACCGCGGAGATGCTGGTGGCGCGCGGCCGCCGAGCCATGCGGGACCTGCTCGATGCCTGCCCGTCGATCACCTACCTCGCCGCTGCCGAGTGGATGGCGGCCGCGGGCGACCCCGACGCCCTCGTTGACGTCGATACACCCGCCGACCTGGTCGCCGCCGGCCTTGCCCAACCGGGTCGGCAATGATCTTCCCTCCCCGGGCGGTGACCCACGTCCACGCTGTCGGGTATCGGGGTGACCACCACCTCACGGTCCCCGAGACCGTGGTCACCGAGGAGCCACTCGAGATCCGGGTGGCCGGCCCCGGGCAGGACCCGACGCCTGCGGTCGTGACCATGCGCACGCCGGGCCACGACTTCGAGCTGGCCGCCGGCTTCCTGGTCACCGAAGGGCTCACCGCCGCCGACGAGGTGGCCGCCGTCGGCTACTGCGAGGCCGCCGAACCACAGAACCGCTTCAACACCGTCACGGTGTCGTTACGCCGTGCCTGGGACCAGGCGGCGACCAGAAGGGACTTCACGGCCACCTCAGCATGTGGCATGTGCGGCAAGGCGAGCATTGACGCCGTCGAGTTGTCGTGCCCCGTCGTCGCCCCCGGTCGGACCGTCGCCGCCTCGCTGATCCCCCTCCTCCCCGACCGGCTCCGGGCCGGCCAACGCGTCTTCGACTCCACCGGCGGGCTCCACGCCGCCGGACTGTTCGACACCGCCGGGGAGCTGATGTGCCTGCGCGAGGACGTCGGCCGGCACAACGCGGTGGACAAGGTCGTCGGCCATCGCCTCCTGACCGGATGCGCGCTGCCCGCTCCCGAGGGCGCCATCCTCATGGTCTCAGGCCGGGTCAGCTTCGAGATCGTGCAGAAGGCGGCCATGGCCGGCATCGGCGTCCTGGCGGCCGTCTCGGCGCCCTCCAGCCTGGCCGTGTCCGCCGCCGAGCGCCTCGGGCTGAGCATCGCCGGGTTCGTGCGCAACGGGCGCTACAACGTCTACACCCACGCCGAGCGAATCGACCTCCACTGCTGACATGGCCACCACCGTTCGATGTCGCATCCCCGCTCGTATTCTTGGCATACCGTGACCCGAGGCGTGTGAGCTGGCCGCCTACGTCGGAGGGGTTCGGGCCTCGGGCCTGGGCTCCTTGGGAAGACCAAGGACCCGTTCGCCGACGATGTTGTGCTGGATCTGGTCGGAGCCACCCCAGATCGTTTCGGAGCGGGCGAAGAAGAACGACGACTGCAAGACGCCCGGGGCGTAGCCGGCGCGGTTGACCTGGCGCCCGATCCCGGCAATGAAGGCGTCCTCGGAGCCGTCCAGGATCTGGCCGGCCGGACCGGCCAGATCCATGGCCACGTCGGTGATCCACTTGTGGTACTCGGACCAGAACATCTTGTTGGTGGCCGAGAGGGCAGCCAGGGCCGGGTCCTTGCTGCCGCTGAGGACACCGGTGAGGCTCCGGTAACCGTTGATCTCCATGATCTTCACCGTGGTGTAGGCACGGGCCAGGTCCTGGCGGACGAGGGGGTCGGCGATCCGGCCCGATGCCCGGGCATCAGAGATGATCTGGTCCAGCTCTTTCTGGAAGCGGCGATAGCCGGTGGTGGCGCTCGTCCCCCGCTCGAAGCCCAAAGTGGTCATGGCCACCTTCCAGCCATTGTTCACCCCGCCCACCACGTTGTCCCGGGGTGCGCGCGCATCAGTCAAGAACACCTCGTTGAACTCCGCCGAACCACTGATCTGGGTGATCGGACGCACCTCGACGCCGGGCTGATCCATGGGCACCAACAGATACGAGATCCCGGCGTGAGCGGGGACCTCCGGGTCAGTGCGGGCCAGGAGGAACACATAGTCGGCCTTCTGGGCCTGCGTCGTCCAGATCTTCTGGCCGTTGATGACCCACTCGTCGCCGTCGAGGACGGCGGTGGTCTTCAGACCAGCCAGGTCGGAGCCGGCGTCGGGTTCGGAGAAGCCCTGGCACCAGGCGATCTGGCCGCCCATGATGCCGGGCAGGAACTCCTTCTTCTGCTCCTCCGACCCCCACTGCAGGATGGTGGGACCAACAAGGGTGTCACCGAAGAAGTCGGCTCGCAGGGGAGCGCCGACCCTGGCGAACTCCTCGTTGAGGACCACGGCTTCGATGGTCGAAAGTCCCCGTCCGCCGTACTCGGTGGGCCACGTGGCGCAGATCCAGCCGCCCTCGAACAGCTTGGCCGTCCACTCGTCTGCGAAGCGGGCGCGCTCCTCGTCGCTCGGCGAGTAGGAGTCCGTACCCCACCCAACCGGCAGGTTGTCAGCCAGCCAGGCGCTGATCTCGGTCCGGAAGGACTCGGCCTCGGGCGGGTAGTGCAGATCCATCCCGGCATGGTAGGCCCGGTAGCTCCCAGGCAACTGGTGGCGCCACAGCGCTCGTCGGCTGCCTACGCTGCAGGGCATGGCCAGGAAGGTGGCGGTGATCCCCCACACCCATTGGGATCGCGAGTGGTACGAGCCCTACCAGCAGCTGCGCCACCGGCTGGTCCCCATGCTCGACGACCTGCTCGACGACATGGAAGCAGATCCCGACTTCTCCAACTTCCTCCTCGACGGCCAGATGGCCGTTGTCGACGACTACCTGGAGATCCGGCCCGACGCCGAGGAGCGGCTCCGGTCCCTGGGCACATCCGGACGCCTGGCCCTGGGGCCGTGGTACATCCTCATGGACGAGTTCTGCGTCTCGGGCGAGACCATGGTGAGGAACCTGCAACTCGGCCTCCACCGGGCGGCGACCTTTGGGGGTGCCATGCCCGTCGGTTACCTACCCGACATGTTCGGCCATGTCGCCCAGATGCCCCAGATCCTGCATCTCGCCGGCCTCGACCATGCGGTGGTGTGGCGAGGGGTTCCCCGGGCCGTCAACCGGTCGGCGTTCTGGTGGAGCGCCCCCGACGGCTCTACCGTTCGGGCCGAGTACCTCCCGGTCGGCTACAGCATCGGCGCTCACCTGCCGACCTCGCTCGACGACCTTACCCGGCGGATCCGGGCGGAGGCAGACGAGCTGGCCCCTTACCTGCACGCCGATGACGACGCCATGTTGTTGATGAACGGCACGGACCATCAGCGGGCCCAGTCGCACGTGCCCGCTTTGGTGGCCAAGGCCGACGCCACCGTCGACGACTTCGACCTGGGGCTCACTTCCCTGGCCGAATATCTGAGCCACGCACCCACCGAGGCGCTGCCGGCATGGACCGGCGAGCTGCGCAGCGGCGCCCGAGCCAATCTCCTGGCCGGCGTCCTGTCGAATCGCACCGACGTCAAGATCGCTGCCGCCAGAGCGGAGCGGGCCCTCGAGCGGGTGGCCGAGCCTCTCGCCGCCCTGTGGCTCCCGGCGCAGGACTGGCCGGCGGACACCCTCGACGACGCGTGGCTGGACATGGTCCGCAACTCGGCACATGACTCCATCTGCGCCTGCTCCTCCGACGAGGTCGGCCGGGCCGTGCTGTTCCGCTTCTCGGAGGCGACGACCAGGGCCGCCAACGTCATCGACGACGCATTGCACCGGGCGGCGACCGACCTGGCCGTGACCGGCCCGGTGGTGATCAACCCGTCCGCCCGTACCCGAGGCGGGGTGGTGGAGATCGTCGTCGGCGGGGAGGCTCCGCCTGGAGCGCAACTGCTCGATGGTGCCGAGGAGGCCTCAACCGAACGGCGCGGCACCGGGACCGACCTGGCCCGGCTGCTCGGAAGCCTGCGCAGCGACGGTTGGCTAGGTGACGATTGGGGCTCCGAGTTGCATCTCGGGGTGACCGACGAAGGACTCGACCTGCGCATCGTCGACGACCGGTCGGTCCCCCCGGCGAGCGACCTGGCCTCGGTGGTGGCCGAGGCATGGGTTCAAGCCGGAGCCCGCCGGGGTGACCCTCTGCGGGTGACCGTCGAACGCAGGGCTTCCCACCGGGTGGCGGTCCGCATCGACGGTGTCGCCGGTTACGGCTGGCAGGCGTGGCGACCTGGCGCTGTGGTCGCTGCCCCCGTACGTGCCGGGGCCACCACCTTGGACAATGGCCTCGCTCGGGTGGAGGTCGACCCGGGGACGGGCACGTTCGCGCTCGATGGCCTGAGCGGGTTGGGCCGCCTGGTCGACGACGGCGACGACGGCGACACCTACACCTACGCCCCGCCCACAGCTGACGTCGTCGTCGACCGTCCCGAGTCGGTGGCGGTGGAGCTGGTCGAGTCCGGCCCCGTCCGGGGTCGGTTGCGGGTGACACGCCGCTACTCGTGGCCCACCGCGGTGGTGAACGGGAGCCGGGTCGGGGCTCGGAGCGCTGAGGTGGTGACCGATCTGGAGCTGCGAGCCGGGGAACGACTGGTCCGGGTTGTCACCTGTTTCGACAACCCGGTGCGCGATCACCGACTCCGGGCCGTCTTCCCCCTTCCCGAGCGAACCGACCGGTCCAGGGCCGAGTGCGCCTTCAGCACCGTAACTCGTGGCCTTGTTGGTGAGGGTGGCCCCGATGAGCTCGCCACCGGCACCTTCCCGTCGCGGCGCTTTGTGTGCGCCGGCGGCCTCAGCGTCACCCACGAAGGCCTGCTCGAGTACGAGCTGGTAGATGGCGGCCGGGCGTTGGCCCTGACCCTGCTGCGGGCCACCGGGACGCTGTCGAAGCCCTCCCCCATCACTCGACCCAACCCGGCGGGACCGTCCCACCCCCTCGAAGGACCCCAGATGGTCGGCCCATTCACCTGC
>JALZAH010000622.1 GCA_030948425.1 Actinomycetota bacterium | reverse complement strand
GGCCGTGATCCCTCGTGGTCCCCTCAGGCCGGATCCCCTCAGGTTGCGGTCCTCTCAGGCGAACCCTATGCGCACATCCTCGGAGGATGAACCCCGTCCCCACCCTGCGCTCGACGTCGTTGGCACCTCGCCATCATCGAGCACGACGACAGCCGGATCAAGGCGTAACACCACATAGCCGCCCACGGCCCCGGCGCCGAACCCGGGACAGAAGAGCCGCATGGGCCGATCGACCACTCCATCAGCCACCGAGTCGCGCAAGGCGATGGGGATGCTCGCTGCCGACACGTTGCCCCTGCGCTCGATGTCGAAGTAGACCTTCTCCGCAGGTATACCCGCCTCTTGGGCGATGTCGGACACCATGACCTTGTTGGCCTGGTGGGGCACCATCCCATCCACCTCGTCGAGCAGCGAACCCTCACCCCGCTGCGCCGGCAGCTGCTTCATCTCGCCGATCATCTGGGCCAGGTATCGCTCGACGAGCGCCTTGACCTCGGGACCGTAGACGGTGACGTTGCCGTCGAACTCAGGGTTGGGCCAGATGATCGAGTTGACCTCACTCACCGGGCCGCTGGCGTAGGTCTGGAGGATCTCGAGATCCGGTTCGGCGCCCTCAGGGGCAGGACCGATGACCATGGCCGCAGCCCCGTCGCCGAAGAGCATGCGTGATGTGCGGACGCTGCCGATCTTGTCAGAGAACTTCTCGGCGAACACCACCAGGATGGGCCGGTCTACCTCTTGGAGCACGCGAACGGCCTCCGACAGTCCGTAGGGAAACCCGGCGCACGCAGCGACAAGATCACACGAGGCGTGCGTCTGGAAGATCCCGAGCTCACCGGAGATCCACGTCGCCATGGAGGGGACCAGCTTGGTGCTCGTACACGTGCACACGAACACGGCGCCGATCTCCTCCGCCACTCTTCCGGCCTTGGTCAAGGCAGCTCGTGCCGCATCGAGGGCCAGATGCTCGAGTGGTCGTTCAGTGTAGGAGCGCGCCTCGATGCCGGTCTTGCGCTGGATCTCAGCCGCGCTCATCGGCGACCAGTTGAACGCCGAGTTGCGAATGACGTCGTCGTTGGTGCAGCTGTGTTCACCAGGGATGGCGCTCAGGGACTCGATCTTCGGCATGATGGTGAACTGTTGGCGGACGTCGACCGGCGGATAGGGCCGGACCGGCTGGCGGGCCTCGACGGCGGTGGCGGGCTCGGTGGCGGTGGCGGTGGCGGGCTCGGGGCTCGAGGACGCCCTGCGGGCCTGGCGGATGAAGGTGCTGACGTCGCGCGTTCGAGGGGTGAAGACGATCACGAAGTCGTCGGCGTCGAGCTGGCCCACCTCGACGAGTCGGGTGGCCGAGCGGTCCCACGGATACTGGTTGTGCAGGACCATGCCCCAACGGCCGAGTGACTCGAGCTCGGCCACCTCCTCTCGATGGTCGAGGATCTCGTCTTCGGAGAAGACCCGGTAGTCCGGGTCGTGGGATGGGATGGAGAACGTCAGCTCCTCGGGACGATCGAGCAGTTCGGCGACGGTGGGCTTGATGGCCGGCAGCTCGGTGGCATGGTGGCGCCGGTGACGGAAGACGTCGAAGAGCACCGAGAAGATCCGGTCCTCGACCTCTTGGTCCCACGCCGGAGGAAGCTGGTGGTACGCGGCCTCCACCGCCGCCACCTTGCGCTCACCGTCCTCCCACGGGGTCACGACCGGGAGAAAGACGTCGTCGGACATCTTGGGCACATCCCGCCAACGGGTGGGACGCTTCTCGTACATGGTGAGCGAATAACGGTTGACCCAGAACAGGTTGAGGCCAAGGTCACGCAGCAGGTCGAAGCGGGTGGCGTACTTGCCGTTGTCGATCCGCTGGGCAATGTCGGTACCCGTAGGCGCCTTGTCCTCGAAGTCTCGCTGCACGGCCCGCTCGAACTGGGGCAACGACGCGAACGCAGAGAAGTCGAGATCAGGGAAATAGCTCGACGGAAACACCATCCGTCCATGCCGATTGATGACAAAGGGTCTCAATGCGCACCTCCCTAGCTGTAGTTCCCTAGCTGTAGTTCGATCCTGGCAGGTAGCCCAACCGAATGAAAGCCCCTGAGGGACCCGGCAATGCCCTGTGCGGACGTGGCCTGGGACCCCCGACGTCGAGCTGGCTTGGTCGCCCGCCTACTCGTGACCGGGCCAGGTCCAACCGGCTACCTCCGGCAGGTCGTCGCCGTGCTCGCGGGTCCACAACAGAGCCCGGAGGCGGGCGTCGACCATCTTCTGGCGCAGGAGGGCGGAGCGGGGCCCGAGCCCCGGGACGCGGTCGATGAGGTCGATGACCAGGTGGTAGCGGTCGAGGTCGTTGAGCATGAGCATGTCAAAGGGGGTGGTGGTCGTCCCGTTCTCCTTGAACCCCCGGACATGGATGTTGGCGTGGTTGGTACGCCGATAGGTGAGGCGGTGGACGAGCGATGGGTAGCCGTGGAACGCGAACACCACGGGCCGGTCGATGGTGAAGAGGGCGTCGAACTCGGCGTCGCCCAGCCCGTTCGGGTGCTCGGTGTCGGGGAGGAGGCGCATGAGATCCACGACGTTGACCACCCGGATCCGTACGCCGGGGAGCTCTTGATGGACGATGTCGGCGGCGGCCAGGGTCTCAAGGGTGGGTACCTCTCCTGCGCAGGCGAGAACGGCGTCGGGCAACTCGCCGTCTACTTCGCTGCCGGCCCAGTCCCAGATGCCGATGCCACGGGTGCAGTGGGAGATGGCCTGGTCCATGGTGAGGTAGTCGAGGCCCGCCTGCTTGCCGGCCACGATCACGTTGACGTGGTGGCGGCTGCGCAGGCAGTGGTCGGCCACCGAGAGCAGGCAGTTGGCGTCGGGGGGCAGGAAGGCGCGGACGATCCGCGGCTTCTTGTTCATCACGATGTCGAGGAAACCGGGGTCTTGGTGGGTGGCCCCGTTGTGGTCCTGGCGCCAGACGTGCGACGTGAGCAGGTAGTTCATCGAGGGGATCGGCCACCGCCACGGGACCTCGGACGCAGATTCCAGCCATTTTGCGTGCTGGTTGAACATCGAGTCGACGATGTGGACGAACGCCTCGTAGCAGGTGAACATGCCGTGGCGTCCGGTCAGCAGGTACCCCTCGAGCAGTCCCTGGTTGACATGTTCGGAGAGGATCTCGATCACCCGCCCGTCCCGGGAGAGCTGATCGTCGGTCGGTTCGATCGCCGCCATCCATTCACGCTCGGTTACGT
>JALZAH010000587.1 GCA_030948425.1 Actinomycetota bacterium | reverse complement strand
GCCCTACACCGACGTGGAGGATGTGGTGCGCCGCAGCGGGATCACCGTGGCCCAGGCCGAAGCTCTGGCCACGGCCGGCGCTTTCGACGGGTTCGGCCTGTCCCGACGCCAAGCGCTGTGGTCGGCGGGGGCCCTGGCCGCCGCCGGAGGTTCCCTTGATGCCGGGCCCAGACAGGCGGGCCTCCCGGCCGGCGGTACCGCTCGGTCGCCCAAGCGAGCCCACCTGCCCGGCCTGGTGACCGGTGCCGCCTCGCCGGCCCTGCCGGGCATGGACCCGGTGGAGCGCAACCGGGCCGACCTGTGGGCGCTCGGGTTGTCCCCCGACAGCTACCCGACGGAGTTCATCAGGGAAGATCTGACCACAGCCGGCATCGTCACCTCGGCCGGGTTGGCCGAGGTGATCGCCGGCGCCCGGGTGGCGGTGGCCGGGGTGGTCACCCACCGGCAGCGACCGGCGACGGCGCAGGGGGTGGTGTTCGTCAACCTGGAGGACGAGACGGGCCTGATCAACGTCATCTGCTCGCGCGGTGTCTGGGTCCGGTTCCGGCGGGTGGCCCGGTCCCAGCCGGCGTTGCGCATCGACGGTCGCCTCGAGCGGGTGGAAGGGGTGATCAACATCGTCGCCGAGCGCATAAGCCCGCTCCTCCTGCCGTCGAGCGCCCTGCGGTCTCGGGACTTCAGGTGACGTCCGCCGAGCGGATGCGCGCCCCGACGGGCTCAGCTTGCGCCCGACGCCAACGGCACTGCCGCTCGTCGGAGGCCCTTAGCCTGTCGGACGTGAACGACGATCTGCCCCGTTGTCCGTGGGCCGTGGGGTCAAGCCCGGCCATGGTCCGCTACCACGACAGCGAATGGGGAGTGCCCACCCATGACGACCGGGAGCTGTTCGAGCTGCTCATCTTGGAGGGCGCCCAGGCCGGCTTGAGCTGGCGGACCATCCTGGAGCGGCGCCACGGATACCGGCGGGCGTTCTCCGGATTCGATCCCCAGCGAGTGGCGGGATTGGGCGAAGAAGAAATCGCCGTCCTGCTTGCCGACCCGGGCATCATCCGCAACCGGGCCAAGGTGCGCTCTGCGGTAGCCAACGCCGCCGCCTTCATCGAGCTCGTCGCCGAGACCGGCAGCTTCGACCGCTACCTGTGGTCATTCGTCGACGGCCGTCCCGTCGTCAACCGGTGGAGCGATGCCGCTCAGGTGCCGGCCACCACCGAGCTCGGCGCGGTCCTGAGCACAGACCTCCGCAAACGTGGCTTCACATTCGTTGGTCCGACGATCATGTACGCCTACGCCCAGTCGGCCGGACTGGTCATGGACCACCTGACATCCTGTCACCGCTTCGGTCCGCTTGGCACCCCGGGGAAGGCACCTTTCGGCACTGCCCGAAGCTAGACGGCAGCCGGTGGCAGTCTGGAACGATGTCGGACAGTGGGCGTGCCCCGGAGCAGGCTCGGGGGGCGCTGTCGGCCATCGAGATGGCGACCGCCTCGGTGATGGCCGGGGTGACCGTTGCCCTGGTGGCGGCCGGCTGGATCCTGCCGCATGCCAGCGCTCTGGTGTCGCTGGCCGCCGTGCCGCTCGGGGTGGTGGCCAACCGGTTTCGTCCTCGGGCCCTGGTGGCGTCCTCGGTGGCAGCCATGGCGGTCGGTTTCCTTGTGGGGGGCACCGGCCCGGCATCGGGGGTGGTCGGCTGTTCCCTGATCGGCGGCTTCGTGGGCGACGCCAAACGCCGAGGTTGGGGACTGGGCCGGATGGTGGCCGGCTCGCTTGTCCTCGGACCGGTGGTGGCAGGCGCCGCCGATGCGCTGCTCAGCCTGTTCGCCTCCATCCGACGCCTGTCACTCCAGCAGATCACCAACATCTGGAAGGGCGTGCACCATCTCATCGACGGCATCGGATCCACCGGCCCGGTCCGGGCCTTTCTGCGTTTCGGAGACCACCACGTCGATCTCTCCGGGTCCTGTCACGACGTTCTGCAATTCGGGGACCGGACCGTGAACCTGGTGGTGCGGGACTGGTGGCTGTCCATCCCCATCTTGCTCGTGATCTTGGTCGTCGTCGGCTGCGTCGCCGTCTGGCTGGTCCTCGGGGCCGTCCTCGAACGCCTGGGGTGGATTCGGACCGCTGACGCATTCGTGGGTCTCGCCGACGACCGTCCCGCCGCCCCGGTGCCCGTCGCCCTGACTTGCGTGCACCACCGCTACGAAAAGGCCGACGTCGACGCGCTCGACGGCGTCAGCCTGACCATCGACGCCGGACGCTTCATCGGAGTCGTCGGCCACAACGGATCGGGCAAATCGACTCTGGTGCGCATCCTTGCCGGCCGCCAACCGACGTCGGGGACGGTGACCCGCCCGGGGGCTGCGGGCCTGGGCCGGTCGGGAGGAACAGCAATGATCCTCCAACGTCCCGAGACCGGGGTTCTGGGTGTCCGGGTGGCCGACGACGTCATGTGGGGCATCGGCGTCGACTCGACGGTCGACGTGGCCGCGCTGCTGGCCACCGTGGGCTTGGTGGGCATGGAGGAGCGAGACACCTCGACGCTGTCAGGGGGCGAGCTCCAGCGTCTGGCCGTGGCCTCCGCCCTGGCCCGCAAACCCAACCTCCTGCTGTCCGACGAGTCGACGGCGATGGTCGATGCCGAAGGTCGCCGCCAGCTGATCGACTTGTTGGCCGGCCTGCCGGGCCGCACCGGGATGACCGTTGTGCACGTCACCCACCGGCGAGAAGAGGTGGACGGGGCCGACCAGATCATCATCCTCGAGGACGGTCGGATGGTCACCGAGGAATCAACCCGGCCGGTTCGGACATCGTTGGCCCCGGTCGGGGAGTCTGAGGCCGACGCTGGAGGACATTGCCCGGAGTGGACGTCGACGGGCGAAGCGCTGCTGGTCGTCGAAGGCGTCAGCCACACCTATGCATCTCGCACCCCCTGGGCGCAGAGCGCCCTCTGCGACATCGACCTCTCGATCAGGACCGGGGAGGGCGTGCTTGTGGTCGGCGGGAACGGGTCGGGAAAGTCAACCCTGGCATGGGTCCTTGCCGGCCTGACCCGGCCCACCGCCGGACGGGTCAGCGTCGCCGGTCGACCCGTGGGTGAACAGATCGGCAAGGTGGCCCTGGCCTTCCAGCACTCCCGGCTGCAGCTGCAACGTGCGAAGGTCCGTGCCGACGTGCGGGCGGCCGCCGGCGTGGACGACGACGAGGCCGAGGCCGCTCTCCGCTCGGTCGGCCTCGACCCGGACCGTTTAGGCGATCGGCTGATCGAGGAGCTCAGCGGCGGCGAGATGCGCCGGGTGGCCCTGGCCGGGCTCCTGGCCCGCCGACCCCATCTGCTGGTCCTCGACGAACCCCTCGCCGGCCTGGATACGTCAGCCCGGGCTGAGCTGCTCGGTCTCCTTCGCCGGCTGCGGTACGAGCGGAACCTCACCCTCGTGGTCATCTCCCACGACCTCGAGGGGATGGGCGACGTCTGCGAGCGCCTGGTTCACCTGGATCGAGGCCGGATCACCGCCGACCGGGTGCTGGCCGGGGCGGCCCGGTGAGCACCAACGCTCCGATTCGCGGCGGCAGGCGCCCCCGGCTGACGGCATCGGTGGTGTTCCTACGCGAGGTCCCCACCGACAGCCCTGTCCACCGCCTGTGGGCCGGTACCAAGCTGCTCGCCGTCGCTGCCCTGAGCCTGACCATGTCCTTCGCCCCATCGTGGTCGTCGCTTGGAGTGATGCTCGTCTTCGTGGTGACCGTCGGCATCGTCGCCCGGATCCCCGCCGGAGCCCTCCCTCGCTTCCCCTGGGTGTTCTGGGCCTTCATCGTTTTCGGGGCGGCGCTGACGCTGCTGGCCGGGGGTAGACCGGTCATCCACGTCGCCGGCGTGACCGTCGGTCTGCGCGGCCTCGACCTCTACGCTCGCTTCACCGCCGTCAGCTTCCTGCTGCTTGGAGCCTCCATGTTGGTTGGATGGACCACACCCCTTGGTGAGGTCGCCCCCGCCCTTGCCCGGCTCGGCTCGCCCCTCCAGCGGTTCCGGGTTCCGGTCGACGAGTGGGCCATGACCGTCGCCCTTTGCATTCGCAGCCTGCCGTTGATCATCGATGAGCTGCGGACGCTCGTGGCTGCCCGCCGCCTCCGCCCCCGCCTGGCGCCGGACACCTCCGCCACCGGTTGGCAGGTCATCGACGAGGTGGTGGACCTGGTGACGGCCGGCCTGGCCGTGACCATGCGCCGGGCCCGGGAGCTGGCAGAAGCCATAACCGCTCGCGGTGGGCTGACCCTGGTGCGGTCCCGTCACCGGGGCCCGGGCCGGGCCGACCTGGTAGCCCTGCTCGCCACCGCCTCGGCGTGTTTGGCGGCCGGAGCCGCCTATGCCACCACCTGAGCCCGCATGACCTCAGCGACCATGTGGTAAGAACGGACCCTGTCTCCGTGATCGTAGAGGTTGGACGTGACCATCACCTCGTCGGCCCCACTACGAGACACCAGTTCGTCGAGACCGGATCTCACCTGCTCAGGGTCTCCGACGATGTGCGACGCGGTGGACGAATCGGCCATGGCCTGCTCGGAGGGCGTGTAGGCGAAACTTGCCGCTTCCTCGGGGCTGGGTAGGGGGCCGGGACGACCGCTGCGCAGGCGCAACATCGACAGCTTCATCGATCCCTGCAGGTGTCGGGCCTCCCGCTCCGTGTCGGCGGCCACGACGGCGGCGCCGACCATGGCGTAGGGGGCGTCGAGAACCTGTGATGGCCGGAATCGCTCCCGGTACAAGGCGATGGCAGCCTCGGTGTTCTGGGGCATGAAGTGATGAGCGAAGGCGAACGGCAGACCGAGCATGCCGGCGACCTGGGCGCTGTAGCCGCTGGAGCCGAGCAACCACACGGACGGCATGAGGCCGTGACCGGGCACCGCAGTGATCGATCGATAGGGGTGAAAGTCAGGGAACGAACCGCCGAAGAAGGCCAGGAGCTGGCCCAGCTGCTCGGGAAAGTCCTCGTCGGAGAGGGCATCGACGCCGCGCCGGAGGGCGGCGGCTGTGGCCCGGTCGGTGCCGGGAGCGCGCCCCAGGCCCAGGTCGATCCTGCCCGGGTGCAGCGCCTCGAGCATGCCGAACTGCTCGGCCACCACCAGGGGCGGGTGGTTGGGGAGCATGACCCCACCCGAACCGATCCGCATGGTCGTGGTGACGTCGGCCAGATGGCCGATCAACACCGCCGGAGCGGAGCTGGCGATGCCGGGCATGTTGTGGTGCTCGGCCACCCAGTAGCGGTGATAGCCCAAACGTTCGGTCTGGCGGGCCAAGTCCAGCGAGTTGGCCAGGGCCTGGCGTGCCGTCGATCCGCTCGGGATGGGGGACAGGTCGAGGACGGAAAAACGCGAGGCAGAAGCGTCGGGCACACCGGGTGCAACCGCCGAAACCAGGGCGGTGTTCCCGGCCCGTCACCAAGGAGCGGCCCGGTAGTCCCGGGCGCCGCATCTGCCGCCGTCATCGGTGCCGAGGAGCGTGAACCCCACCTCGGGCGTCCCCGATCCTGGTTCCGGCTCCTGGCAGGCTGGGCCGGGGGCGCGGTGTCGTCGCTGCGGGTTCGGAACGGGATCTCCGGGCGCCATGGTGGGGACCGGGGCCGGTGGTGCCCGGCGAAACGGCTCGATGTCCCACCAGGGTCGGAGACCCACCCGCGCCGGAGGTGAGGCACCCCGCAACACCAGGGCGCTCTGTGGCGGCTGGTGGTGGACAGCATCGATGGGTAGTCGCCGTTGGCGCTGCGTCGACCATGTCTCGGTAGGGGGGGAGCGCAGCGCCCACCACGGAGTCCGGCTGACCGAGCGGGACGGGACGTCGATCTCCCCGCCGAGACGGGACACGAGCTCGAGGGTGGCGAGCTCCCCGATACCGGGGAGGACGACCTTGGTGCCGAACAGTGACCCGAAGCCATCGGCCGCTGGGCCCCACCGCTCCCGGGCCTGGGAGAGATCCTGGAGACAGACGACGGTGAGGACCCCCTGGCCCCCGCCTTCGCTGACCAGGGACGGCAGCGCGGGGAGGGGAGCGATGTTGGTCGCCTCGTCGAGGACCAACGTCAGAGGGGCGCTGGGCGGCCGGTCACGGGCGGCCTGGTAGGCACCGTCCCGAGCCGCCTCGATGAACGCCACGGTGATGGGCGCCAGGAGATCCTGTTCCCGGGCCGATGCGCAGAGATAGACGGTGTCTTGCGAACGGGCCAGGTGCCGGGGGTCGAAGTTGACCTCGTCGGCGACCGCCAGGGCCGATGCCGACCGGTAGGCGGCCAGCACGCCGGCCGTGGTGGAAAAGATGGCCGACAGCTCCCGGCCATGGGTGGCACTGAGGCCGGCGAGCACGTCGGCGGCCATCGTTGCGCCACGTCCGGCGAGGAGATGGGCGGCGGTGTCGAGGTCGTGGCGCAGCACCCACGCGCTCACGTCGGCCATGGGGCGCCGGCCGAGGGCGGCAGCATGCAGGAGGGGGGAGAGCACGGCTTCGGCCCGCTCCAGCCAGTGGCCGGCGTCGCCGGGGCGGGGACCGGGGCGGGCCGCACCCACCATGGCCCGGGCGGTGAGCAACGCCTCGTCCCATAGTTCACAAGAGGTGATTGGGCTCCACCGGATCGGGGTGACTCCCGGGGGAGCCGGTGTGGTGCCCGCAGGATCGAACAGCCAGCAGCGCCCACCGTTGAGGGATCGGGCGGCGGCAGTGGCGGCCATCACCTCGGGCTTGGTGGAGGTGGCGATCACCGGGCCGGCGGCGGCCAGGACGTTGGGTACCACAAGGGTGGTCGTCTTGCCGGATCGGGGCGGGCCGAGCACCAGCACGCCCTGTTGGGGCCCGGCAAAGACCAGGCCGTCGGGTCCGGTCCCGATGTAGAGGCGCGATCCGCTTTGGCGTTGATGGGACCACAGCGCGTCCAGGCCGGGGGCCGGGCCGCCCGGGCCGGGCGAGGCGGACATGGCTGCTCCCTGTCGGGGACGTTCCCCGCCCCCTTGACCTTGCCGGTGATCAACCTTGCCGGTGATCAACCTTGCCGATCACCAGCCGGCGATGGTCGCCTCGATCTGTGATGCCAGGGTGCACAGTGTCGCCTCGGACCCTCGGCGGCCCACCAGCTGCAGCGACGCCATCAGCGACGTCCCCGCCAGGGGCAGGGGGAGGGCCAGGGCGGGCAGGCCGGCGACGGAGATCGGCAAGGTCCATGCCACCCCGATGGCCCCGGCCGCTCCCGGCCCGATCCGGGGGGCGGCGACCCCGATGGTGGGCAGGGCCAGCACGGCGAGCTCCGAACCGCAGTCACGCCACAGGCTGTCATCCCCCGGGCTGGCACCCCCCGGGCTGGCACCCCACAGGCTGTCCACCTCCCGGCACCACCGGGCCAGGGTCGAGCGCGCGTCCCGCAGTCGTTGATGACCGGCTCGTGCCGCATGGGCGAAATGGGCGACGATGTCATCGCCTATCTCGTCGGGGTGGTCGAGCACCAATGTTGCATGGGCAGCCAGCGCTTCGGCGCCGATGACGGTGAGCCCGGCGCGGGCGGCTTCTGTCCAGCCGAGTGGGCGCACGTCTCGAACAGCGAGCCCGGTGTCGGCCAGTGCCCGATCGACGGCCGCGTCGACGCTCGGGTCCGCTTCCAGGCCGATGTGGTCCAGGCGCAGGCGGCCGACGGTGGCGAGCATGATCCCGCCCCCATCCCGTGAGCGGGGCACCTTCACCGCCTCGGCTGTCGCCCCCTCCTTGGCGCCGGCCATCGATGCCGCGAAACCCGGTTCGAGAAGGTCCATGCCGGCGACGATCCCCACCATGTCCCGGGCCAGCGGCCCGACGGTGTCGAGGCTGGGTGCCAGAGGCCACACCCCGTCGAGCGGGATGCGCCCCCATGTGGTCTTCAGACCGAACACCCCGCAGCAGGCGGCCGGGATGCGCACCGAGCCGGCGGTATCGCTTCCGTAGGTGATGTCGGCGTCGCCGACGGCCACGGCCACGGCCGACCCGCTCGACGATCCACCGGGAACGGACCCGGGGTCGAGCGGGTTGATCGGTGTGCCCGCCCACTCGTTGATGCCTGTGATCCCGTCGGCGAGCTCATGAAGGTTCGTCTTGCCCACCAGCCGCGCCCGGCCTTCGGCCATGGCTGCCCGCAGGCCACCCATGCAGGCGGCGTCGGCGTCGGCCGGCCGGGCTCTCCGGGCCACCGCTCGACAGCCTGCAGTGGTTGGCACCCCGGCCACGTCGATCAGGTCCTTGATGCCCACGGCGAGTCCCGAGACCCCCTCGTCGAGGCGGACGATCCAAGTGGGGTCGAGGGGCACTCAGTTGTGAAAGAGGGACAGCTCGGCCAGGGCGAGGGGGAGGCCGGGCGATTCGGCGATGGCGTCATGGAACTCCTTCAGGCTGCCCCTGCCCTCGGAGATCCATCGGGCGCGCATGCGCTCGATCTCGACGGAGCCAGTGAGATAGGACGCGGCCTGCGTGGGCCATGCGCCGTAACGCTCGACCTCGGCGCGCGCCACTGCCTCGGGGAGGGCGGCCTTGGTCATCATGTGGTCCACCGCAGCCTCGACGGTCATGTCCCCACTGTGCAGGGCGGTGTCCACGACGACGCGCGCAGCCCGGAAGATCCGGGCGTTGAGGTGACCGAGAGTGGCTCGGGGGTCGGCGAAGAAGCCCTGCTCGTGCATCATCCGCTCGGCGTAGAGAGCCCAGCCCTCGACGAAGTACGGCGTGCGGATGGCTTTGCGGATCTTGCGATCGCCGCGGTTGGACCAGGTCAGCTGCCAGTGGTGGCCGGGGTAGGCCTCGTGGACCGAGGTGGTGGGGATGGCGTGATAGCTGTTGTCCTCAAGGCGTTGGTCGACCTCGGCGTTCGAAGCGTCCTGCGGCGGAAACGGCACGTTGAAGTGGCCGAGGGTGGACGGGGAGAAGGGGGGTGGGGCGTCATAGGAGGCGACGGCCAGCACCGGCCGCTGGAACACCGGCGATGCCACCACGTCGCAGTGCTCGCCGTCGGGGAGGGTGACGAGATCGTGGTCGATCAGAAATTGTCGGGCGTCATCACAAGCCCGCCCGTACGCGGTGCGCATCTCCTCGGGAGTGGCCGGGTGGTCCTTGGCCAGGGCCCTCACCACGGCACGCCAGTCGGGGGCCTCCGGGT
>JALZAH010000568.1 GCA_030948425.1 Actinomycetota bacterium | reverse complement strand
GCCCTACACTGGCTCCATGCCGGTCGCCACCCCCATCGCCGCCACCCCCGAGCAACTGGCCCTGGTCCGCTACAACGACGACGGGCTGGTCCCGGCGATCGTCCAGGAGCAGGGGTCGGGTCAGGTGCTGATGATGGCGTGGCTCAACGAAGGGTCCCTTCTCGAGACCCTGGAGTCGGGTCGCACCGTCTTTTGGTCCCGCAGCCGTCAGGAGCGCTGGCGCAAAGGAGACATGTCCGGTGAGCGCCAGTGGGTTCGCCACGCGTCCTATGACTGTGACGGCGACGTGTTGCTCTTCGTGGTCGAACAAGAGGGCCAGGGAGCGTGCCACACCGGGAACCACAGCTGCTTCTTCCGTTCGTTCGGCGACCCGTGATCCACCCCTCTCGCTCCGAGTTCATCGCCCTGGCCCGCACCCACACCGTCGTCCCCGTATGGCGAGCGGTGATCGGCGACCTGACCACGCCGGTCGCCGCATACGCTCGCGTCGGCAATGAGGACCGTTCCTTCCTGCTCGAGTCCGTCGAACACGCCGAGCGTTGGGGCCGGTGGTCGTTCATCGGCCGGCGACCGTCGGCGACCCTGATCGCCCGGGGCCGCACCGTCTCCGTCGAGGGGGAGATCCCGCCTGCCATCCCGCTCGACCAGGGCATCCTGGCCGCCATCGACGGTCTCCTCAAGGCCTACCGTGCCCCTGAGCTGGAAGGACTCCCGCCGCTCCACGGCGGCCTGGTCGGTTACCTGGGCTACGACGTGGTGCGCGAGATCGAGGACCTTCCCCACACCCCCCCAGATGAGCTGGGCTACCCCGACGCCATCATCTCGGTCATCGGCCAGGTTGTGGCCTACGACTCCTGGCGCCAACGGGTCACGCTGGTCGAGGCTGTCCCCGTCCGTCCCGGTACCACCGACGAACAGGCCGGTGCCGCCTACGATGCGGCCACCGTCCGCTTGGCCGAGTTGGCGGCTGAAGGGGCTCGCCCGCTCGACGAGCCGCTGGTCGGCGCCGAGGTCCACGAGGAGGCTCCGGTGCCCCGGCGGCGGACATCCGCCGAGCTCTACCACGCCGCCGTCGAGGCGGGCCGCGAGCACATCGCCGCCGGTGACGTGTTCCAGGTGGTGCTCTCCCAGCGCTTCGACATCGACCTTGACGCCGATGCCTTCGACCTCTACCGTTCCCTCCGTCAGGTCAACCCCAGCCCCTACATGTACCTGCTCCGTCACCCCGAGGTCGCTGTCGTGGGTTCATCGCCCGAACCGCTCGTCACCCTGCGCTCCGGGAGGGTGACCTCCCGGCCGATCGCCGGCACCCGACGGCGGGGCGTCGACGACATCGCCGACCGCCGCATGGCCGCCGAGCTGAACGAGCACCCCAAGGAACGGGCTGAGCACGTGATGCTCGTCGATCTGGCCCGCAACGACGTGGGTCGTGTCGTCACCTACGGCAGCGAGACCGTCGAGGAGCTCATGACCCTTGAGCGTTACAGTCACGTCATGCACCTGACCTCACAGGTGTCGGGCTCGCTCCGCCCCGGCCTGGACGCCGTCGACGTCCTCCGGGCGACCATGCCGGCCGGCACCGTCTCCGGGGCGCCCAAGGTCAGGGCCATGGAGATCATCGACGACCTCGAACCCGCCAAGCGGGGCCCTTACGCCGGCGTCGTCGGCTACATCGACTTCTCCGGGACCCTCGATGCCGCCATCGCCATCCGCACCATGCTGATCGGACCCGACGGCCGGGCCAGTGTCCAGGCCGGGGCCGGCATCGTGGCCGACAGCGACCCCGCTGCCGAGGACCTCGAATGTCGCAACAAGGCGGCAGCCCTGCTCGCCGCCGTTCCCGGAGCACGCCGGCTGCGCACGGCCCGGCGCCGTGCCACCCTCCACGAGGTGCTGCCCCATGGCTGATCCGAACCGGCCCGACGCGGTCCTGCCCATGCCCGAGGTCCAAGACCCTGCGGTCCACGCCGGAACGGTGCGCCCCGAGGTGACCGACGCCGAGGTCGGCAGCGCCGGATACCGGGCCATGCGCGCTGGGGTCGCCGCCGCGCCGATCCTGCGGGACGTGGTGACCGCCGAGGGCCCCGAGGCCGCCGCCTTCCTCCAAGGCCAACTCAGCGCGGACGTCCTGGCTCTTGCTGCCGGTGCGTCGGCGTGGTCGTGGGTGCTGCAGCCCGGAGGCAAGGTCGAGGTCCTGGCCCGGGTCACCCGCCTCGACTCCGAGCGGTTCGCTCTGGACACCGATCCCGGGTGGGGTGACGTGCTGGCCGCCCGCCTGCAGCGGTTCAAGCTGCGGACCAAGGTGACCTTGGCCCAACCGGGTTGGACGGTTGTCGCCCTCCGGGGGCCAGACGCCCAGCCGCCGACGACGGGGGGCGGCATCGAGGTGGTGGCCGACGCCTCCTGGCCCGGCCTGGTCGGTTACGACCTGCTCGGGCCCCGACCCGCGATCCCTCCCGACGCGGTGGCTCTCGACCCCGCCGACCTCGAGACCGCCCGCGTCGAGTCGGGGATCGTGCGCATGGGCGCAGAGTTGAGCGAGCGGACCATCCCTGCGGAGACGGGTCTGATCGATCGCACCGTCAGCTTCACGAAAGGGTGCTACACCGGCCAGGAGCTGGTGGCCCGGATTGACTCCCGAGGCTCCAAGGTGGCCCGTCGCCTCTGTGGGCTGCGTCTGTGGGGACCGGGCGCCGGCGACGTCGGGGCCGGGTGGGTCCTACGCTCTGGCGGCAAAGAGGTGGGCCATGTCACCAGTGTCACCGTCTCTCCTCGCCTGGGACCGATCGCCCTGGGTTACGTGCGCCGGGCGATCGAGCTCGGGGCCACGGTCGGCGTGGTCGACGGGGCGGTCTCGGAGGGTGCGTCAGCGGTCGACGCGCCGGGCGTCACCGCCACGGTCAGCGCGCTGCCGCTCATTCCATGAGGTCCCGCCTCCGGGGTCCTCGCCCCAGCCTGCTCATCGTCACCCTCGCCGCGACGGTCACTCTGCTCGCCGGGTGCGGCGTGGAGAGCCTGGCGTTCTCCACCCCCCCGGCCACCCCGCCTTCGTCCACCACGTCGACCACCTTCGCGCCAGATCTCACCGGCGCGGCGTTGGGAGCGGTGAGTGGACGGACGACGACCACCACGCCGACGATCGGCCCCGGCGGGGCGACCCTGAGCGGCACCGTGCTCGGCCCCCAGGGCCCGGTGGGCGGAGCCACGGTTGAGGCTGACCGTTTCGTCGGTTCTGCCAACGCCACCAAACGGGTGACCACGGCGGCCGACGGCAGCTGGACCATCCCGGCCATCCTCGGCGGTCGCTACCGGGTGCGGGCCTGGCAGTCGCCGACCCTGGCTCTGACAACACCGCAGATCTTCTTCCTGGGCGGCACCCAGGCCATGACCGTCGACCTGCAGGTTCAGGCATACACCGGTCAGGCCCTGTCGTCTGCGGTGAACCCAACGTCGGCCTCGGTAGGTGGCACCATCGACGCCGTGGTGGACGTCAGCAACCAGTCGGTGGGTACCGACGGCATCGTCAACTACCAGCCCGTCCCAAGGGTCTCGGTCAACCTGAACGGGGCCGCCAATGTGGGGATCAGCTCCAACCCGGCTGTCACCGACAGCCGAGGAAAGGCCATCTTCGTGCTGAGCTGCCTCTCCCCGGGGACCTCGACGCCGACGGGGACGACGACGAGCGGCGGGTCGACGACCCTGGCATCCATCACCTGCTTCAGCAGCTTCACGGCGCCACCGACACCGCCCACCACGTCCATTACGCCTCCGTCGAGCAGTACCTCGACGACTACCACTTCGGTCCCTTCGAGCGTCCCTAAGTCCTCGACCACGGCGGCGCATTCTCTTCTGCCCTGACCCGCCGGGGGCGTCGTCGGCGCCAGGGGCGTTGTGGCCGGGATCGCCTGGGCAACTCACCCGCCAGCACCTGGTGTGACCCTGCGGCCTGGGCTGGTGGTGATGGTGGCACCCGCTCCCGTGGCCGCGTCTGGGGTGTCGCCGGCCGCCGGCAGGGTCACCACCAGCCGGCTGCCCCCGTGCTCGTCGAGCGGTGATTCGGCGCGCACCGTGCCTCCCATGGCGTGAACCAACTCGGCCACGATGGCCAGCCCAAGGCCGGAGCCGACCTTTCGGGGTCCGTCCGGACGCCCGGTGAAGAGGCGCTCGAACACCGAGGGCAGGTCGGCGGGAGCGATCCCGGGCCCGTCGTCGTCGACCCACACCATGGCCCCCCTCGGGCCCGGTGCAAACCCGACGTGGACATGACCATGAGCGAACGACAGGGCATTCTCCGTGAGATTGGCCACCACCTGGGCCAGTCGGTCCGGATCGGCTCTCACCACAAGAGCTTGCGGTGGCGCGACGGTGGCGGTGCGGACATCGATGTGCAGGGCGATGCCGAGGCGCTCGGCCTCGGGTCCGAACCCGGCAGCGGTGGCCTCCACGGCGTCGAGGAGATCGACGTCGGCCAGATCGAGGGAGAACTCCCTGGCCGACAGCTTGGCCAGATCCAAGAGGTCGCCCACCAGTCGCTCAAGTCGACGTGACTCCGAGGCGATGACGGCCGCAGCCTGACGGACGTCGGTGATGGCTTCGTCCTCGATGGCCTCGGCGAAACCCCGGATCGAGGTCAGCGGCGTCCGCAGCTCGTGGGACACCGACAGGAGGAAGTCGCGTTCCGAGCCGCGCGCCCGCCCCAGGCTCTCGGCCATGGCGTTGATCGAGGCGGCCAGGGAGGCCAGCTCGGGGTCGGCCGTCGCCGGCTCGGGGACCCGCGCCGCCAGATCTCCGGCGGCGATGCGCCCCGTCACTGCCTGGGCCGCCTCGAGAGGGCGGACGAAGCGGTGGCCGAGGCGATTGGCCACCAGGAGGGAGACGGCGATGATGACCAGGGCGGCCACGAGGAACCAGGGACCACCCGCAGCCAGCCCCGTCGGCGGGCTGCGGGTGAGCACCACCACCAGATCGGCCACCTGGCTCCGCCCGTTGATCAGGATCGAGGCCTGATAGGGGACGGCGGCGAAGACGCCGAGGCGATAGCGGCCCGACACGGTGTCGCCGCCCAGAAGCGCCTGGGGATCGATGGTGGCCTGGGTCAGGCCCTTGGGCAGCACGGCGCGCCGGGCCGGGTTGGCAGGATCGAAGAGCCCACCGTCGGGCTGCAGGGCCACAACCGCCTCACCCTGGAGGCGCAGAGGGTTTCGCAAGGCGCGCAGGATGGTGCGCAGCGACGCCGCCGGGTCCCGGCGGTTGGTGGCGTTCGCCTCCTTGCCGACGCTGAGTGCCAGGCCCTGGGCCTGACGGACCAGTGTCACCCGGGTCTCGTTGCGGGCGTGACCAACGGTCGCCACCAGGGCGCTGGCCCCGGCCAGGACCAGGGCGGCGGTCACCATGAGCACCATGGCCACGGTCAGGCGGCGACGCAGCGGGCTCAGTCCAACCGGTAGCCGACGCCCCACACCGTGGCCAGTGGTAGGGCGTCGCCGAGCTTCTTGCGCAGTTGGCGGACATAGACGTCGATGGTCCGATCGTCGCCGTACCAGCCCGGGCCCCAGGCTCCGTCGAGCAGCTGGCGCCGGGTGAGGGCCAGGCCGGAGTTCTCGGCCAAGAAGGCCAGCAGCTCGAACTCCTGGGCGGCGAAGGGCACCACCTTGTCGCCCACGCGGACCTCCCGGCGGCCGAGGTCGACATCGACCTGACCGGCACGGAGGACCTCCGGCGTCTGGCGCCACGAAGCCGTCTCGGAGCGGCGGAGGATGGCCCGGACCCTGGCTACCAGCTCCCGGGGGGAGAACGGCTTGGTCACGTAGTCGTCTGCCCCGAGCTCCAGGCCCAGGATGCGGTCGACCTCGCCTTCCCGGGCGGTCAGCATGACGATGGGGACGGCGGGCCCTGAGGGCAGCGCCGACGAACGGACCCGCCGGCACACGTCCAAGCCGTCCATCCCGCCGGGCAGACCGACATCGAGCACCACCAGCCGGGGCTGTTCGCGAGCGATGGCGTCCAGGCCAGACGGGCCGCTGGTGGCCAGGATGACCCGGAACCCTTCCCGTCGCAGGTACAGGTCGACAAGGTCGGCGATGTTGGGGTCATCCTCGACGACGATGATCGTTCCCGAGGCGTCCTCCACGTTCCGAGCATGCCAGGCACGGGTGAGCAAAGTGTGAAGGGCGCCCCTACGGGTAAAGGGCCGCCGTCGGACGGCGAAGAGCCGACCGCTAAGATCGAGGAGACATGCCCACCTATCTGGACCGGATCCTCGCCGCTCACCGGCTGGGCGCAGATGCTGACGAGCGACCCCTCGACGACCTGGTCGCCGCCGCTCGGACGTTGAAGACCCCCGCCCGGGGGTTCGCCCGGGCGTTGCGGGACGGCAACGGCGTCTCGGTCATCGCCGAGATCAAGCGTCGCAGTCCGTCCAAGGGGGCGCTGGTCAGTAATGTGGACGTGCCCGCTCTGGCCCGTTCCTACCGGGACGGCGGGGCGACATGTGTGTCCGTGCTCACCGACGCTGAGTTCTTCGACGGCTCGTTGCAGGACCTGATCGAGGCGCGGGCTTCGGTGGCCCTGCCGGTGTTGCGCAAGGACTTCACCGTCGGTGTCGCCGACGTGTGCGACGCCCGGATCATGGGCGCCGACGCTGTCCTGCTCATCGCCGCGGCCCTCACTGCCGACGAGCTGTCCGATCTGCTCGCCCTGGCCACGACGCTCGGGCTCGACGCCCTGGTGGAAGTGCACGACGAGGCCGAGGCGGAAGCTGCGCTGGCCCGGGGAGCGACGCTGATCGGGGTCAACCAACGGGATCTGGTCACCTTCGAAGTTGACACGGCTCGCGCCGAGCGGGTGGCCGGAATCCTTCCCGACACGGTGGTCCGGGTGGCCGAGTCGGGGATCCGCAACGGTAGCGACGTGGCCCGACTGGGCGCCGCCGGTTACCACGCCGTCCTGGTCGGCGAATCGCTCGTCACCGCCCCCGACCCGGCTGCCGCCCTCCGTGATCTGAGGTCGGGTGCTCGCAAGTCCGGCGACCACCGGTCGGCCGCCGGGGCCTCGGCCTAGATCACCATGGCCGTCTTCGTCAAGATCTGTGGGACCACCTCCGAGGACGACGCCCTCCTGGCGGTGGCCATGGGGGCCGACGCCGTCGGGTTCATCTTCGCCCCGTCGCCGCGTCAGATCGCCCCGCAGATCGCCTCTGACATCGCCAAGCGTCTGCCCGCCGAGATCGTCACCATCGGGGTCTTCCGCGACGAGGCGCCCAAACGGGTCGTGGAGATCGTTCAGGCCGCCGGGCTCGGGGGTGCCCAACTCCACGGACGGGAGAGCGCCGAGTCGACCCGGTGGATCAAGGAGCGGCTCGGGCGGGTCATCAAGGCCTTCCCGGCCGGGGACGCCCACGTCCGACACGCTGCTGACTACGGCGCCGATGCCATCATGCTCGACGCCCCCCACCCCGGCTCGGGTGAGCTCTTCGACTGGTCCTTCGCCGCTGAGGTCCCCCCCGGGCAGCCCCTGATCGTGGCCGGCGGCCTGCACGCCGGCAATGTCGCGGCCGCCATTGCCCGCACCAACCCGTGGGGCGTGGATGTGGTCTCCGGGGTCGAGAGGTCCTTTGGCGTGAAGGACCCGGTCAAGATCCGGGAGTTCGTGGCCGCCGCCAAAGGGGCCGAGGTGGAGACCTACTCGCCCGACCACACAGGCCCGTTCGACTGGGACGAAGCGTGACCACGAACGCCGGGGCCCGAACCCCAGGGATGGGCGAACCCGATGAGCGGGGCCGCTTCGGAGCGTTCGGGGGTCGCTTCGTGCCCGAATCGCTGGTACCGGCCTGCCAGGAACTGGAGGCGGCCTTTCGCAAGAACTGGTCCGATCCGGCCTTCGTCGGTCATTACCACGACCTGTTGCGCGACTACGGCGGTCGGCCGACCCCACTCACCGAGTGCTACAACCTCTCCGAGCGCCTCGGTGTCCGGCTCCTGCTCAAGCGGGAGGATCTGACGCACACCGGGTCGCACAAGATCAACAACGTCATCGGCCAGGGCCTGTTGACCACAGTGATGGGCAAGTCGCGCATCCTGGCCGAGACGGGTGCGGGCCAGCACGGGGTGGCGACAGCGACGGCCGCCGCCTACTTCGGGCTCGAGTGCGTCGTGTACATGGGCGAGGTCGACACCGAACGCCAAGCCCTCAACGTGTTCCGCATGGAGCTGCTGGGCGCCGAGGTCCGCCCGGTGACCTCCGGGAGCCGCACGCTCAAAGACGCCGTCAACGAGGCCCTCCGCGATTGGGTGGCCAGCGTCGAGACCACCCACTACTGCCTGGGTTCGGTCATGGGCCCCCATCCGTACCCGTGGATGGTCCGGGAGTTCCAGCGAGTTCTGGGCGACGAGGCCCGCGAGCAGTGCCGGGCCGTGCTCGACGGCCACGACCCTGATGTGGTGGTGGCCTGCGTCGGCGGAGGATCGAACGCGGCGGGGACGTTCGCCGGCTTCGTCGACACCGGGGCCCGCATGGTCGGAGTGGAGGCGGCCGGCGGTTCGGCCATCGGGCGAGGCATCCCCGGCGTGCTTCACGGGATGCGTTCGTATCTCCTCCAGGACGAGTGGGGCCAGATCCTCGAGGCCCAGTCCATCTCCGCCGGCCTGGACTATCCGGGGATTGGTCCTGAGCACGCCTTCCTGGCCGACAGCGGGCGGGCCACCTACGTGGTGGCCAACGACGCTCAGGTGCTCGACGCCGTGCAACTCCTGGCCAGGACCGAAGGGATCATCCCTGCTTTGGAGCCGGCCCACGCCCTGGCCTGGTTGGTGGAGGCAACGGCCAACGGGGACGTGCCTGGCGGGTCCACGGTGATGCTGAACCTGTCGGGGCGGGGGGACAAGGATGCCGAAGCTGTCATGGCTCTGCTTCGATGACAGTCAGGCTTCGATGACAGTCAGGCTTCGATGACAGTCAGGCCGAGTTGAGCGGGCCTGCTCGGATCCGGCGGGGCGTGCCGCTCGAGAGCACCCTCAGAGCCGGCCGCAGCGCCGGGCGGAAGTTGCTCGTTCCCTATGTCACCGGCGGCATAGGAGGGGAATGGTCGACCCTGCTGTCGGTCATGGTCGATGCCGGCGCAGATGCCATCGAGGTGGGGATCCCCTTCTCCGATCCGGTCATGGACGGGCCGACGATCCAGGCAGCATCCCTCGCCGCCCTGGAGGCGGGGGCCAACCCCCCGGCCATCTTCGACGCGGTGCGCCAACTCGAGGTCCCGGTACCGCTGGTAGCGATGACCTACTACAACCTGGTGCTGCGGGGCGGCCACCGTCGCTTCGCCCGGATGCTCGCCGACGCCGGGGTGGCCGGCGCCACGGTGCCCGACCTGCCTCTCGAGGAGTCGGGCGACTGGGAACGGGCGGCCACCGCCGAGGACGTCGAGACCGTCCTGCTCGCCGCCCCCGTCACCCCCGACGACCGTCTCGGCGAGCTGTGTGCCCGCTCCCGAGGATTTGTCTACGGTGTCAACCTGATGGGCGTGACCGGGGAGCGCTCCAGTTTGGCGACGAGCGGACGGAACCTGGCCCGGCGACTGAAGGCGGTCACCGACAAACCGGTGATCATGGGTTTCGGCATCTCCAACCCCGAACAGGCGGTTGCCGCTGCCGCTGACGCCGACGGCGTGATCGTTGCCTCCGCTCTCATGCGCATCGTCTTGGATGGCGGGTCCCCCAATCAGGTGGGCGAGGCCGTGGCCGCCATGCGTGCCGCCCTCGATCGGGGCTAGTCGGGCCCGATGTCCGGAGACCTGTGGAGCGACGTGGACCGGACGATCAACCGGGCGCTGGTGGCGGGAGACGCGGCCCTCGATGCCGCCCTGGCCGCCAGCACCGAGGCCGGCCTGCCGGCTATCAACGTGGCCGCCAACCAGGGCAAGCTGCTGGCCCTTCTCGCCCGGGCCACCAGGGCCCGCCGGGTCCTCGAGATCGGCACGCTGGGTGGCTACAGCACCATCTGGATGGCGCGGGCCCTCCCGGCCGGCGGTCACATGGTGACCCTCGAGCTCGATCCCCACCACGCCGAGGTGGCCGAAGCAAACCTGCGGGAGGCGGGAGTCGCTGACCGGGTGGAGGTCGTCGTCGGCGCCGCCCTCGACACCCTTCCTGGGTTGGAGGCGAAGGGCGGGAACTTCGATCTCACCTTCATTGACGCCGACAAGGAGCACAACGCCGACTACTTCTCCTGGGCTGTCCGGCTGTCCACGCCGGGCGGTCTCATCATCGTGGACAATGTGGTGCGGGGCGGCGCCATCGCCGACCCGTCCCGCACCGAGCCGGCGGTCGAGGGCGTGCGTCGGCTCTTCGAGGTGATGGCCCGCACCGAGGGGGTGGAGGCCACGGCGGTGCAGACCGTGGGATCCAAAGGCCACGACGGATTCGCTCTGGCCTGGGTGGGCGACGGCCGCCCGCACTGAGGCGCGGCGAACACCGTCTGCGACCCCTGCTGAGTAGCGACAGAGGGCCGTCGGCGGCCACACTGACGTGATGCCCACGGCGATGCGCCAGCTTCTCGATCGGGCCCGGGGCCCGATGGGACCGGGAGTCGAGCTCGATTTCGGTGTCCCCGCGGGTCCGCTGGTCGAGCTGGCCACCGCCCTGCGAGAACTGAACGGCTTCTTCGTCTTCAACGCCGGGGTCCAGGTCTTCCGGGCCGGGACCGAGGGACTGGGATACGACCTCGAGACCTGGAACGAGCCCGTCACCTGGAAGGAGGCCTATGGGGGGATGGCCGACGACCTGTTCTGCTTCGGCCAGGATCTCTTCGGCGCCCAGTTCGCCGTCGTTGACGGGGTCAGGGTGGTGGTGATGGACCCCGAGAGCGGGGAGCGCCACCACGTGGGGGACTCCCTCGAGGAATGGGTGGCCTGGCTGTTCGCTGACCCCGAGCGCAACGGCCACAGCGACACCGCTCGGGGGTGGCAGGACCAGTTCGGTGCTCTGGATCTCACCGAGCGGCTGATCCACCCCACCCCTTTGATCCTCGGTGGCGAGCATGCGGTCGGCAACGTCGCCGTCATTGACGGGATCAGCGCTCTGCGCTCACTCGGCCCCTTGGCCGTGGCCATGCGGGATCTGCCCGAGGGCACGCCGATCGACTTCCAACTCGATTGAGGTCTTCGGGCCTGTTCAGCCGGCCCCGTCGGTGACGTCGAGGACGACCTTCACGTCACCGGGCTGGCGCTGGTAGGCCTCCTGCCAGGACGACAGGGGCACCCGGCGAGTCACCAGGCGGGCCAACCACTCCCGGTCGGCGGCGGCCAGAGCCCGGGCGCCGGCCTCGTAGTGGCGACGGTTGGCATTGACCGACCCGAAGACCACATCATTGCCGAGCACCAGGCGCCGGTTGAGCAGGCCGGCGTCAATGGGGAGGCTGCGGCCGCCCGACGAGACGCCTGTCAGGCAGACGATGCCGTCGGTCGCCGATGTCTCCATGACGTCGAAGATGAGCTGGCCGACTCCCGTGCACTCGATGACCACGTCGGCGTCGACGGCGGCGTCGGACACCGACCCGTGGTGGTAGGTGGCGCCCAGGCTGGTGACCAGATCCGGTTTCAGGCCCTCGGTGACCTGATCGAGCACGTGGACCTCCAAACCTCGCTGCACCCCGAGGAGGGCAGCCAGCAGACCGATGGGACCCGCCCCGGTGATCAGCACCCTGGTCGGGTTCCAGGTCGCTCGCGAGCCGATCCTGGTGATGTGGTCCCAGGCCTTGGCTACTACGGTCGTCGGCTCCAGCAGCACGCCGAGGTCGCCCAGCGATGGGTCGACCTTGACCACGAAGTCGGGAGTGATCCGGTAGCGCTCGCGGGCGTAGCCGTGGTGTTCCTTGATGCCCCACTCGGTGTAGCGGCCGTTGCGGCACATGTCCCACTCGCCCACGGCGCAGTTCGCGCAGGGCACCGGGGCGGGGCGGCGCACGATGCCGACGACCAGGTCGCCCGCGGCC
>JALZAH010000541.1 GCA_030948425.1 Actinomycetota bacterium | reverse complement strand
GCCTGGTCGGGTCCGAGGGGTTGACTGACGGCGAGGAGGTGATGGGCTTGGGTGTGGAGGGTCACGTATCCGGTGGTGGCGGACAGCGCGGTGGTCAGGGAGGCGGGGACGGCGAAGCTTGCCTGATGGCCTTTGCGCCTGGCAGTGGCGCAGGTGACGACGGTGCCGTCGGGTCCGGTGATGGCACTGGCGATCGACTGGGCGGCCAGTGCTCGAGCGACCGCGATAGCGCCGTCCGGTCCCATTGTCTTGTCGCCGCGCCCTCTGCCTCTGCTGCCCGGGCCTGGAGGTCCAGGCGGGAGCGTAGAACCGGGGCTTGCGCAGACGCCTGTCGTGGTGTCAACGGTGGCGGTCGACGATGGTGGGGGTGGTGGTGCGGAGGCGAGCACGGCCAGATCGCTGCGCAGCCCCTGGGCGCTGCGCTGGTAGAGGGCGTGGCGTAACACCAGGATCTCGGCCACGCCGACCGCGGCGATGAGCACGGCCAGGATGGCCAGCAGGCCGATGAGGAGTCGGCGCCGGACCGTCATGGCCCAAACCGAGCTGTCCAACGTCGCCTTGTCTCAGGGACCGGGGGTGTCTCAGGGGCCGGGGGTGGCACGGCTTCAGGCCATCAGCCGGTAACCGAGACCTCGGACGGTTTGGATGTGGGCGCGATCAGGGTCGAGTTTGTTGCGCAGGTAGCGGACGTAGACGTCGACGACGTTGGCGTCGCCGTAGAAGGTGTGACCCCAGACCTGGTCGACGATGACATGACGGGTGAGGACCTGGCGGGGGTGGCGCAGGAACAGTTTGAACAGGTCGTACTCGCGTCGGGTCAACTCGACCGGTTCGCCGTCGCGGGTGACCGTCATGGCGGTGTCATCGAGGACGTACGGTCCGGCGGAGAGCAACAGCTGCTGGTCGGGGAGCCGGCGGCGCAGCAACGCCCGGATCCGGGCGAGGAGCTCTTCGAAGTCAAACGGTTTCACCAGGTAGTCATCGGCGCCGCCGTCGAGACCCCGGATCCGCTGGCCCACGGCGTCGGCGGCGGTCAACATCAACACCAACAGGTCCGGGTTGCCGCGCAGGCGTTGACAGACCTCAACGCCGTCCATGCCCGGCAACATCAAATCCAACACCACCAGATCGACATGTCCGCCGTCGCAGGCTGCGAGAGCTTGGGGACCGTCAGCGGCGACGGTCACCTCGTAGCCGGCCCGGGCCAGACCCATCCGCAGGAAGCTGGTGATGGCCGCCTCGTCGTCGACAACCAGAATCGACGGGCTGGGGATCGGGCGGTGCAGGCCCGGCATGTTCTCACCGAGACGTTCACCCGTCGGCCGCTGGGTGCTATCGGCCACGGCGGGATCCTCGGGTGCCGGGTTCGGGGCGGAGCGCCTGGCCGTACGGCAATACGAAACGATGGATGAGCAGGTGGAGCATGTGTGGTTGGCCGGTTCGGCGGCGGTGGGTCAATGAGCCAGCCATGGTAGAACCGAGCCGTTATCGGCTGACTCCGCGGTCACCTTCCCGGGTGGTTCGGGGCTCGGGTGACCGGGGCCTTCAAGGGCGATCCTTCCCCTTGTGGCATCGACCGGCGGCCATGGTTCGGCCGACAAGCCCCGGGTCGTGGTCGAAACGACAGGACGGTGTTGGCTCAGCTACCGGCGCCAGGAGCTGAGCTCGACGCGGCGGGCGGCGTGGGCGCGCCGGCCGGCGGGCTGCCCGGAGTCGGGCGGAGCGTGATCACGTCCGCGGTCAGGTCCGTCAGGTCGTTCTGGGTGCCTTGGGCCATCACATGGCTTCCCACCGTGATCGCCGAGGCGGCCGCCTGGGAGGTGCCGTTTTCGTAGCGGGTGGAGCCGGTGGTCTTCACGGTCAGGAGTCGCCCGTCGCGGCCGACGAGGCCGTAGGCGCCGTTGCTGACCGACGCCACCCGCCCGGCGAAGCTCGGCTCGACGACCGTCACGGCGGTGGCGCTCACTGTGCCGGTTCCCGGCGCTGGTGGTGTCGTCGCCGTGCTGGCCGTCGGCGAGGTGGCGGCGACATGCACGACGTCGTTGACGTGTAGGTCAGCGAAGCTGATCATCTGCATCTCCTTGCTGTAGGTGGTCGAAGACGAGGTGTCGACCGTCTCGGTGCCGTTCTCGGTTCGCAACGTCAGCGTCGACCCGCTGATCCCGGTGATCGTCCCACCGTTACCTCTTCCGCCTTTCCGGCCCGGGCCGTCGGGGTCACCCTTGTGGCCATGGGGGCCGCCCATGCCGACGGCTGGCGCGGTGGCCGTTGATCCTGATTCGGTGGTGATGTCAGGAGTGCCCGTAGCGGCGGAGATCCCGGTCACCGCCGCGAAGGACGCCCCGGCGGCGAGGCCGCCGACCATGGCGACTCGAGCGAACCGGGAACTTCGAGACAGCGACTGGCGGAGCTTGTTCGGCGGCGACGGGTTCGATGCTGGGGTGTCCATGGCCGGCAACCTACGAAACGGAGGTGAGAAGACCCCAACGATCGGATGAGAGCCTTCTGAGAGAACCTATGATTGTTGAGGGATGCCAAGGAGACGGCTGAAAGCGATGCGTGTCAATGTCGGCTCCGTTGCTGCGACCCTCGTCATGGCGGCAGGGACCGGGACGTGAGGCCCCAGTCTGGCCGGGACGTCTCGGCGCGACGTTGAGGGGGATGTCTGACCGGGCGATCGCATCTGACCCGGGGCTGGCCCGGTTTCGTATGGCCGCCACGACCGTGGTCACCCTGGCGGTGTCGCTCGGCGTGCTCTACGGGGTGACCCGGCTGGCCGGGCAGCCCTTCACGGTGGCGCTGCTCGGTGTGGTGATCAGCATGATCGCGTCCATGGCTTTCAATGATCCCCACCCGCGCCAGCGGTTCATCACCGCCGCCGCGATGTTGGCCATCGCTACGTCCACTGTCACCCTCGGGGCGCTGCTCTCTCCCTACACCGTCGCCGGAGACGTGGTGTTCGTGGCCATCATGGCTGCCGCCACCGCAGGGCGACGGTTCGGTCCCCGAGCGACGGTCCTAGGCATGGTCAGCTTCATGACCTACTTCTTCGCTCTGTTCCTCGGAGCCACGATCTCGATGCTGCCCTGGCTGATCATCGCATTGGCGATCGGGGCCACGGTCAGCCTCGGCATGTCATTTGTCTTAGGGGAGCGCCCGGACCGGCAGCTCCGCCACTCCCTGCGTTCCCTCGACGCTCGGGTGGGTCTGGCGCTCGACGCTGTCGCTGGCGGGCTGGCGACCGGCCAGTTCGACGAGAGCGACCTTCGACGCTTGAGCGGTCGCTTGGCCCGGGTGAGGGAGACCACGTTGATGGTCGACAGCCAGCTCGACGATTTCGAAGACCGCCAGCTCTGGGCGGTGGACGACGTCGACGATCTTGCGTTGCGTCTGTTCGACCTCGAACTGGCCGTCGAGCATCTGGCCTCCTCGTGGAGTCGTGTTGCGGCCAGCGATCCCGGTATCGCGTTGGACGAGGGCACCCGCGCTGCGCTGGTGGGAGCGGTCCGTTCGCTGCGCGCCGGGTTGCGCAACGCTTCAGTCGACGACCTCGCCCACGCCGAGACCGTGGGTGAGCAGGTCTATGTCGACGCGAAGACAGCCCCGACGTATCGGGTGCTTGCCCTGGCCGTGACCAACCTGAGCCGGGCAGCAGAACGGACCCGGAGCAGGCCCACAAGCGACCGTAGCGATGTGCCCGTCGCCGGACGTGGCAGCAGGACCGAACCTGTCAGCTGGACCGAGCCCGACACCGAGCCCGACACCGATGACCACAACGTCCCGGTTCCCGCCGGCGCCCCAAAAAAAGAGGCCGACGGTTCGTGGGTTCGAGGGTTGTCGTCCAGTACCCGCCAAGCCGTTCAGGTAACGGTGGCGTCGTCGTTGGCCATCGTCGCCGGTGAACTTCTCTCGCCGGCCCGCTGGTATTGGGCAGTGATCGCTGCGTTCGTCATCTACTCCGGGACCACCTCGCGTGGCGAGACCCTCATCAAGGGACGGCAACGTGTGGCCGGGACTGTCGCCGGCGTCGGCCTTGGCACCGTCGTGGCCAGCCTGGTCGCCGGGAACGTCACGGTGTCGCTCTGTCTGATCTTCGTGTCGTTGTTCGCCGGCTTCTATCTGATGAAGGTCTCCTACGTGTTCATGGTCATCGGGACGACCACCATGCTCGCCCTGTTGTATGGCCTACTCGGAGAGTTCACCATCGGGCTCCTGGTCACCCGGATCGAGGAGACCGCCATCGGCGCGGCGATCGGAATCACCGCCGCCCTGGTGGTCCTGCCCACCAGCACCCGGTCCACCGTCGGCAACGACATCCGCTCTTTCGTCACTGCTCTGGGTGATCTCGTCAGCTTGGCCGGCGAGAACATCACCGCAGCGTCCGGCGAGGACATCACGGACCAGGCCCGAGACCTCGACCGGCTCCTCGCGGCGATACAAACCAGTGCGAAACCCCTCACCACCGGAGTCTTCCGCCTACAGGGACGGGGCAGCGTCAGACGCTGGCTGGCCGTGCTCCTCGCCTGCGACCACTACGCCCGCGGGCTCACCCGCGTGATCACCGGGCCCGCCGACCCTGCCACCCAGGACCACCTGCGACGCGCCACCGGCCATGTCAAAGCCAACCTCGACCACCTGGCCGCCATCCTCGACCATGACCACCCTGATGTCCCACGGTCCGGCGCCCTGCACTCTGGGGAAGACCTCTTCGACGATGTGCGGGCCGCCATCGACATCGACACCCGTCCGATCGGCGCACGCCAACAGCTGACCGTCGCCCTGCGCTACCTACGCAAGATCGACCTCGCCGTCGTCGGATTGTCCCGTGACCTCGCCGTCACCCCCTGAGCTTGGCCCGGGGAGCGCCATGCCCGTGCTTTGAGTGGCGATGTTGGGCATCGCGAGGGTCCCGAAGCTCGCCCCGATCCGGCCTACCGCGGCCGACGTGCCTACCCCTGCCCTCCGCAGGTGGGTGGGGAACAGCTCGGTGAACGTCGGGTAGGCGAACATCCTCGCCCCCGTGGGCATGCCGTTCGATACCGCGTAGGCCACCGTGACGAGAGCGGCGCTGCCGGTGGTGGCGGCGCCGATCAGGAGAGCAACCCCCGCAAGCGGCCGTCGAGTAGAACATCACGACGGTCCGATGACGTCCGAGCTTGTCGAAGACCATGGTCATGGCAATCTGCCGGCCAACGCGCCGACGTTGCTGACGATGTAGAAGGCGGCACGTTGGCGTGGAGATGAGTACGCCGGCGAGCACCAGTGGTGGGCGCGTTTCAGCTCGAATGCGTGCTCCGCAGTCGGTCTCTGACCTGGGTGAGGACGCCAAGTTTGGCTTCTGCGATCTCGGAGGTGACGATGGGGTTGTCGGCGAACGTTGCGAACCCGCAGTCGGTGTTGAGCAGGACCCGTTCCGCACCGAAGAGGTCCACGGCGTGTTCGGCGCGGGCCAACACCTCGTCGACAGTTTCGATGTCCTGGCGTTTCTGGTTGATGACGCCGACCCCGATCCGGCGGTCGTCGGGGAGACCGGCCAGGATCTCCATCTCGCCTGCCCGTGGAGTGCACAACTCCAGGACGTAGGTTCCGACATTGATTTCAGATAGTAGGGGGAGGAGTGGCCGGTAGTCGCCGGCCAGGGCGACGTGTTCGTCGGGCGTCCAGTTCCCTCGGCATACGTGCAGGGCGAGGCGTTCGGCGGGCGATCCGGCAACGAGGTCTTGGAGGAGGTCTCGGGCGAACGCCAACTCGTCGTTGGGACCCTTGCGTTCGCCCAGCGCGCCGCACATGAATGTCCGCCCGCCGTCGCCGGGGACGCCGTGGACGACCTCGCTGAGGACCGGCTCGTCTAGCTGCACGAGGGTGACGCCTGCTGCCAGCAGGTAGTGCAGTTCCTCGCGGAGCACCCGGACCACGTCGGCGGCCAGTTGCTCCCGGTCCCGGTACGCCCGGTCGGATATGCATTCCATCCACATCGTCCGGGTGAGCAGGTACGGGCCGGGGAGACTGACCTTGACCGGAAGGTCGCTGACGCGTTGCAGGAATTGGGCTTCGTGTACCGCGAGTGGCCGGCCTCGACCCAAAGGCCCGAACACCGCTGGGTGGCGGATCTGGCCGGCGGGCACGTCGAGAGCGGCGAGCTCTCGTTCGAACTCTTCGGGGTCATCCACGTAGGGGAGCAGGTCGGTCACCGGGATGAGCTGACAGTTCTCCAGGAGCCCGCCGACGAAACTGGAGTAGTTGTCCCGTCGTTGCTCGCCGTCGGTGACCACATCGACCCCGGCGCGGACCTGGGCGTCGACGGCGAGGCGAGCCGCGTCGTCAGCGCAAGCGGCGAACTCCTCGTCGCTCATTCGCCCTTCGAGGTGGTCATGCAGGGCTCGTAACAACCACCGGGGCCGAGGCCAGCTCCCCACCCCCATTACCGACAACGGCTCGATGCTCGGTGCCGGTGACGGTCCGGGGAGATGGTCGGGGATGGTCGGTACCACGACCGGCTGGGTGATCGGGGCCTGGCTCCGGTCGGCCCGCGGCCGTTTGGCCTCTTTCCTGCTCCTGGCGCCGAGACCGGCGACTTTGGGCTCGGTTGTTGCGGTCCCGGATTGCCCGCCCGCCTTGAAAGGCCCTTTGCTTACCAGGAAGCTGCGCTGAACGCCCTCCTTGGCCAGGTGGACCAGCTCGTTGCCGGTCAGCCGGCACCATGAGGGCAAGTCTTCCTCAACTGATGACTCCACCGACAGGATCTCCAGCAGCTGGCCCGGAGTGAGTGGGTCGATGTGTTTGCGGATCAACAGGAGAAGCCCGTTGCCGCAGTCCAGGTCACCGCCGTCGAAGCTCACCGCCGGCGGGTACGGGTGGTCGTGAGGTGCGGTCACGTCGGTCTAGTAGGAGACGCAAGGGGCACCGCTGGCGAGGAACTCGACCAGCTTGGCCCCACCGGCGATCGTCGCCCCTTTCACCAGTTTCGAGTCGTCCAGGCCCCGCTTCTTGAAACACGGCGAGCACACCAAGATCGTTCCGCCCGCCTCGACGTAGTTCGTCATCAGGTCCTTCAGCGCCGCGAACCCCTCTTCGTGGATGTCGTCGGCGTAGCCCTCCACGGCCAGCCGGCTCCCTTCGCTGGACAAAAAGACCATGGTCTCTTGATCCGAGCCAACCGCGGCGTTGGCGATCACGAAACCAACCGTCGCCCGATCGGTGTCGTTCTTCGCGTTTGTGAGCGATACACAGAATTTTCCAGCCATCTCAATGCTCCATTCGTCGTTTGATCAGGTACTCGGGGTGATTTGATCTGACCAGCTCATGGCCGGTCAGCCGGCACCAGGCGGGCAGGTCCTCAGGCGCGCCCGGATCGCGGGCCACCAGCTCGAAGAGCGAACCAGCGTCCAGACGCGCCAGGCGACCCCTCAGCTGAGCGAGTAGCTCGCCGCAACCAACGTCGCCGGCGTCCCAACGTTCTGCCATCTAGCCGGCGGCGGTGGCCCGAAGGTAGTTGTAGATGGTCTCGGTCAGGTGATCCACGTCGTGTTTGTCACGGACATGCTTTGTGAGCTTCGAACGAAGCTCGTCCTCGGTGGTAGCGCTGGTCTCGAAAACCCGCAGCCCTCGGCTCCGGCCTTCATACAGCTGTGCTGGTACAAGGGCATTCCTTCCTCTTCTGGCACGGTGCAGCCAGGGGAGAAGGCGACGTGAAGCGACTCTGGACGCTGACGTTGTTGCGGTCCCAATCAGGGACCGGAACCGGTGCTGCGATCACCTGCAAGCGGCAGGTAGCTCTAGGAGCAGATCGAGGTTCGCTCACCCGACCGGGCGAGAGCAGTGTCAGCTCAGCGACGAGTCATGCTGACCTTCTCCTCTCCGCCTCTCGGCCTCGGTTACCAGGTCAGTTTCCCACGTCGAACAAGAGAACGCACGCCACGCGTGGCCAGTTTGGATGAAATCGGACCGGCTCCCACCCCTCTGACCCGGTCCATCACCACCATCGCCACGGCCAGGCTCGCCCTCGCCGAATGAGGCCCTCTGCGCCCTCCAATCCAGCGGAACACCGGGGTCGCCCTGGCCGACCACAGAACTGATCATCGAGAGCCGGGCGGCGCTCTCGCCCGGATCGCTGATCATCCGATGAGCCTTGACGGGCCGTCGGGCTGCCGGGTACGGTCGGCCCGTCCCAGTCAAGAGACTGGGGCGGCGTTCATCCCAGCGAAGTCCGGTGAGAGCCCGGGCGCTGTCCCGCAACGGTCATGCCCCTTCGAGGGGACGAGCCCGGTCGCCTGGTGTGGATGTCGACGTGCCAGCCCTCGGAGGAAGGGCGGTTCGTGCGGGTGTTCTCCGGTCCGCAAGAGCTTGCTGCTGGTTCTCCGACCCTAAGGAGGACCGACGCTCGTGGCCGCTCGAACCGCACGACTGAGCCAGTTCCGCCACGCCCTGAGCCCGGGCGAGTGGGGACGGCTCGCCGGCATGGGCGTGGTGGTGCTGGCTGTCAACCTGGCCGGCTGGGGGATCTTCGTGTTCGCCGTCCGCCCCCACCACTTCCACTACAAGGGCCTGGGTTTGGGCCTCGGCGTGGCGCTCACCGCGTGGACTCTCGGCGCCCGCCACGCCTTCGACGCCGATCACATCTCTGCCATCGAC
>JALZAH010000509.1 GCA_030948425.1 Actinomycetota bacterium | reverse complement strand
GGTCCCCGGAGGGGGCAATCCGCAGGGTCCGGAAGGCCCGGCCGACTTGACCCCGTCCGGGCCTGTCGGACCGCTCAGCCTCCGACCGGTCGCCCCCTCGCGCAGCCCTACGGGCACGGCCAGGCCGCCCACGACGCCGTCCCCCGTCCTCTACCCAGGACCCGGCGGCCCGCCCAGGCAGCTCGACCCCGGAGATCTCCTCCGGAGCCGGCAGCCGGTGGCGACGTCGGGCATCCGCCGGATCATCCACCTGATCTCGGGCGGGCATGTCAACCTGGGGCCCTCGGCCAGCGACCAGGTTCGGCAACGACTGACCGACCGGGCCAAGACACCAGCGGTCACCGGTCGCCGCCGGATCGCCATGGTCAGCCTCAAAGGAGGGGTGGGCAAGACGACGACCACGGTGATGCTCGGCCACACCCTGGCAACGGTTCGCGGCGACAACGTCATCGCCGTCGACGCCAACCCTGACGCCGGCAACCTGGCCAGCCGGATCCGCCGGGAGACGGACCGCTCCGCTCGCGACCTGCTCAACGCCTCGGGCACCTTGCAGCGCTACGCTGACGTCCGGTCCTTCACCAGTCAGGCCGACAGCCGCCTGGAGGTGCTGGCCGGCGAGAGCGACCCCGCCCTATCGGAGGCGTTCAGCGCATCGGACTACGAGGCCGTCCTCACCGCCCTCGAACGGTTCTACTCCATCGTCCTGACCGACTGCGGCACCGGCATCCTCCACGATGCCATGCGGGCCGTGCTCTGGTACGTCGATCAGCTCATCGTGGTCACCAGCCCGGCGATCGACTCCGCCCATGCCCTGGGCCAGCTGCTCGACTGGTTGGATCAGCACGGCTATCACCATCTCGTGGAGAGCGGCATCGTCGCGGTGAACGGAGTGCGAAAAAGATCCGAGATACGGGTGGAACAGTTCGCAGTCACCTTCGGTGCCCGCTGCCGCGGTGTGGTCACCATCCCCTACGACGCCAGTCTGGCAACAGGCGGTGACTCCTCCCTCCAGGCCATGGCGCCAAGCACCCAGCAGGCCTACCTGGAGCTGGCCGCTGCCGTGGGAGATGGCTTCAGCCAGCCGCGGCTCCACGGTCACGACCCCGGGCCCCAGGCCTGAGGTTCCGCCTGGAGCCCGTACCATCTCGAACCTTCACCCCTCAACCCTCACCCCCGGAGAGACGAATGGACAAGAAGTGGTGGACCCTGGTGGCTGTGTGCCTGGGGACATTCATGCTCCTGCTCGACATCACCATCGTCAACGTGGCCCTGCCCGACATCCAGCACAGCCTGCACACCAGCTTCTCCGACCTGCAGTGGATCGTTGACGCCTATGCCCTGACCCTGGCGGCTCTGCTTCTGACCGCTGGCTCGTTTTCGGACCTGTTCGGTCGGCGCATCGTGTTCGTGATCGGCCTCGTGGTGTTCACCCTCGGCTCGCTGCTCTGTGGGCTGGCCCAGTCGTCGGTCATGTTGATCCTCTCCCGGGCCGGCCAGGGGATCGGCGGGGCGATCATGTTCGCCACGTCACTCGCCTTGCTAGCCGAGGCGTTCCAGGGCAGGGAGCGAGGAACGGCCTTCGGGATCTGGGGCTCGATCACCGGCGTGGCCGTGGCCGTCGGCCCCGTGCTGGGCGGCGTCCTCACCAGCGGCCTGACGTGGCGGTGGATCTTCTTCGTCAACATTCCGATCGGCCTGCTCGCCGTGATCATCACCCTGGCCATGGTGGACGAGTCCCGCAGTCGCAGTGCCCGCCGCCCCGACTGGGTGGGCTTCGTCACCTTCACCGCCGCTCTGTCGAGCCTGATCTACGGCCTCATCCGCTCCAATGAGCACGGCTGGTCGGAGACCGGTGTCGTGCTCTGCTTCTGCGGGGCGTTCACACTGATGGTGCTGTTCCTCCTGCTCGAGTCGCAGAGTCGGCAACCCATGTTCGACCTCAGCCTGTTCCGCAAGCCGACCTTCGCCGGGGGATCCATCGCTGCGTTCGGTCTTTCGGCATCGCTGTTCGCCCTGCTGCTCTACATCGTGTTGTTCCTCCAGGACGTCCGGGGCTACAGCGCCCTCGGCACCGGCCTTCGCCTGCTCATCCTCTCCGGGGCGATCATGGTGGCTGCCACCCTCGCCGGCCGGGCCACCACCACGGTCCCTATCCGCTTGCTCATCGGCCCCGGTTTGCTGCTGGTAGGTGTCGGCCTGTACCTGATGAGTCAACTCGGCGCCACCAGCTCGTGGACCAGGCTCATCCCCGGGCTGATCGTCGCCGGCATCGGTGCCGGGCTCATCAACCCGCCTCTGGCGTCGACCGCTGTCGGCGTGGTGGAGCCGGCCCGCTCGGGGATGGCGTCGGGCATCAACTCCACGTTCCGCCAGGTCGGGATCGCCACCGGCACGGCCGCTCTGGGATCCATCTTCGGCTCGCAGCTCAGCTCCCGGCTGGGCGTCGACCTGGCTCACTCCGCCCCGCTCCCCGTCCGTGCCGGGTCCTTGGGCCAGGCCGTCATCGGCGGCAACGTCTCGGCGGTGCTCCGCTCCGTCCCGGCGGGTAGCCGTCCTCGGCTCGAGGCCATCATCAGCGACTCGTTCGTCCACGGACTCGACGGCATCTTGATCATCGGAGCGGCGATCGCCGTGGTAGCCGGCGTGCTCAGCCTGCTCCTTATCCGCACCAAGGACTTCGCCGCTGGCAGTCAGTCGCACCGCCCGCCCTCCGACGGTGCCGGTGAGGGAGCACCCGACGGCACCGGGGCCGTTCCCGCCGCCGTCGCCGTGGTGGCCGTAGAAGATGCTCCCCAACCCCAACTGGTCGGGGTGGCGACCGGTGACGGTGGCCACCGGACCGACGGCTCCCGAGCTTGGTCGACGTCGCCGGAGCAACATCGGCCGAGCCTCGAGACCGCCGGCGGACGCGACAACGGGACTGACGCCACCGCCACGTCGCCAACCATGTCGTCGGACACCACGGACAGCACGGACACCACGGCCGCCGGACACCCGGCCGGGGCGGCCCCCGAGCAACCACAGGCCGGCGCGGACCCAACGCCTCCCAGTCGAGCCATGGTGGCGGTGGGCCCGGACCCGGTGACCGACGCCCGCCCAGCCGCCGGACCCGAGGCCATGGGCGCCGACGGTGACGGTTCGACCACGCGTGAGTTGTCCGTCTCGCTGACCTTCCGCCTTCGTGGTCGGGGCCGCGGCCGGCGTCGGCCCTAGTCTCGATCGTCCCGGTCCCGGCCTCGGGAACGGTACAACGGCATCACCCGATCACGACATCATCGTGCGCCGAACCGCTCGGCGCAGAGGAGGAACCATGCCCGAAGCCGTCATCGTCGCCACAGCCCGCAGCCCGATCGGTCGGGCATTCAAGGGATCGCTGACCTCGCTGCGCCCCGACGACATGGCCGCCCAGATGGTACTGGCCGTCCTGGCCAAGGTTCCCGAGCTCGATCCTGCGCTCATCGAAGATCTCATGGTCGGCAACGCTCAGCCGGCGGGCGAGGCCGGCTACAACATCGCTCGGGTTGTAGCTCTGCTCGCCGGACTTCCCCATGTTCCCGGGACCACCGTCAATCGCTACTGCTCGTCGTCGCTGCAGACCATCCGCATGGCGGCTCACGCCATCAAGGCCGGCGAGGGCGACGTGTTCCTCGCCGGTGGTGTCGAAGCGGTGAGTCGATTCGGCAACGGCATGTCCGACGGCATGCCCAACACCCAGAACGACCGCTTCGCCGATGCCCGTAAGCGCACGAAGACTCGGTCGCTCGGCGGAAGCGAGCCCTGGACCCCGGCCGAAAGCTTGGCCGACGTGTACATCGAGATGGGTCAGACGGCGGAGAACGTCAGGGAGATCGAGAACGTCAGTCGTGAGGAGATGGACCGTTTTGCCACCCTGTCGCAGAACCGGGCGGTCGAGTCCCAGACCAATGGCTTCTTCGAGCGCGAGAGCAGTCCCCTGACCCTTCCCGACGGGACGGTGGTGACCACCGATGACGGACCGCGCGCCAACACCACCGTCGAGGGGCTGGCCAACCTGAAGCCGGTGTTTCGCCCCGACGGCGAGATCACGGCCGGCAACAGCTGCCCGCTCAATGACGGCGCCGCCGCCGTAGTGATCATGAGCGACACCAAGGCCGCCCAACTGGGCGTCACCCCCTTGGCCCGCATCGTCTCCTCCGGGGTCAGCGCACTCGATCCCGAGATCATGGGTCTCGGCCCGGTGGAAGCCTGTCGCCGGGCGCTCAAGCGGGCCAAGATGACGATCGACGACATCGACCTGGTGGAGATCAACGAGGCGTTCGCCGCCCAGGTGATCCCCTCAGCGCGCACCCTGAGCATCGAGTGGGACAAGCTCAACGTGCACGGGGGCGCCATAGCTCTGGGGCACCCCTTCGGCATGACCGGCTCCCGGATCATGGCCACGTTGCTCAACGGCCTCGAGGACGCCGACGCCACCTTCGGTCTGGAGTCGATGTGCGTCGGCGGGGGCCAGGGCATGGCCATGGTCGTCGAGCGCCTCCGCTGAACTGGGGGTCCCTGCCCCCAGATAGCCCCCAGATCGACCCGGAACAGCCCAGTTCGGCCGTCTTGGGCGTTCTGCACGCTGTCTGACGCCGCTCGAAGGGCATCCTCGAGGGTCTGGGACGAAGGCCGGACAAAAGTCCCTCCGAGCACCCTCTTGCCTGCTCAGAGGGGCTTCTTGCGGTATTGTCGGCCAGGAAGGGGTAGGGGAAGACGCAACGAGATGTCGGCGTTGCCTGGTTCCCCGCGCCCGAGATAGGTGGGGGGTGCTTGACCGGTCCACCCCGTTCACCTATCGTTCCCCCGTTGTGACTACGTGCACGTGGAAGTTTCGTCGGCACGCGGGACGCGTAACGGCGGTGTTCGCCCTGGTAGCAAGTACGACCGGGTTGATCGCACCGCATGCGTCCGCGGACCAATTGTCCAATCTTCGCGCCAAGGCCCAGGCGGAGGCGGCGAAGATCGACAACCTCGGTCGACAGGAAGCCGCTCTCTCCGAGCAGTACGACGCCGCCAGCTTGTCTCAGCAGTCCGCCGCCAACAGGGTGTCGCAGGCCGCCGGCCAGGTGGCGGTAGCCAATGCCGCCGCCACCAAGGCGAAAGCGTCGCTGCGCAAAGAAGCCGTCTCTGCGTACACGCGGGGTGGCACGAACGGTCTGACCTCGGGATCGAGCACCTTGGCCGGCGCCAACAACTCGCTTCTGCGGGCCGAGTACGTCGACAGCCTGGCCACCAACCAGAACGATGCCGTCGACCAGTTCCGCCTGGCATCACTGCAGGCCCAGGCGGCCCAGGCCAAGTTGAGTGCCGCCCAGGCAGCCGCGTCGCAGCAGGCCAAGACCCTGTCGACAAGTCGCGCCTCGGTGCAGGCCACGTCGAACCAGCTCAGTGGCATCTACCAGCAGGATCAGGGCCAGATCGCCCAGATGGTGGCCCAGATCCAGGCCCAGCAAGCAGAAGCGGCCGCTGCCGCCGCCCAACAGGCGGCGGCCTCTCAAGGGGCGTCCCAACAACATCAGGCCGCCGTCGCTGTGTCCGCCCCGTCCAGCCAGACAGCCGGCGGGAAGGCCTCGTCGACCACCCCGGGTGCTTCCGCCCCGGCGAGCTCCAGCGGAGGATCAGCACCCGCCTCTGGTGGCGGTGGCGGCGGTGGCGGCGGTGGTGGCGGCGGTGGTGGCGGCGGTGGCTACAACGCCCCGTCCAACCCGGCGCCTCCGGTCGGTCGAGGCGCCTCTGGTGCGGTGGCAGCCGCAGAGTCCCGCATGGGTGACCCCTACGTCTACGGTGCGGCCGGACCCGCGACCTTCGACTGCTCCGGTCTGGTCAAGTGGGCCTATGACCAGGTGGGAATCAGCCTTCCCCACTACAGCGGCGCCCAGTTCTCCGACGGCACCCACATCTCGATGTCACAGCTCCAGCCTGGCGATCTGGTCTTCCCCTCTGATCCCGGTTCACACGTCGCCATGTACATCGGCAACGGTCAGGTCATCGAGGCGCCCTACACCGGGTCGGTGGTCCACATCACCGGGCTCAGCTCCTTCTTCGTCCAAGCCGTACGGATCAGCTGAGCAGTCACCGGTCAAAGGGGGCCGGGCGCGAAACTGGCGCAGCACCGACCTCAGCCATGCCGGTCGCTCAGGCCCTTCAGCGCTTGGCTGACGATCCGCTGGGCTCCCAGGCGGAGGACAGGATCGAGGACGCCCCCCAACCCGGCAGCGGCCACACCAATGACGTAGCGGACACGGGTCTGGCCGGCGGTCACGGCCTCGAGCTGCAAGTCCTCCACCATCGATGCCAGACCGGGCGCCGACGACTCGGTCAGGGTGAAGCTGAAGCGGGTGGCCGGTTCCCAGGTCACGAACTTCTCCTTCACTGCGATCGGGCCCACCCACACCGTCCGAGTGGCCCCCACGCCGGCCGCTCGACCGTCGACGCGGGCCCGGCGCATGCCCGGAAACCAGGCCGGCCACGACTCGTGGTCCGCCAAGGTGGCGAACACGGTGTTCGCAGCGGCGTTGACCACCGTCTCGCCCTCGACCCGCACCGGCGCCCGGTCGATCCATTCGACACTTCGTTCGGTGAGCGAAAACGCCACGCAGATCTCCTCGCTTGGCAGATCGGGCAGACGCCGGGGTGGCAGCCCAGTGTGACGTTAGCGCCGGCGGCTGATGGCATAGAGCACCTTGTCGAGCAGATCGGCGGCCGGGATGGCCCTGAAGCGCTGCGGGTGGTCGATGTCAGCACAGGCGGCCAGGGGGGTTAGCACCCACCGCGCCTGGCCGTGGGTGGGCCAGGATGGAGCCATGGCCCAGTGCCCACAGGGCTTCGCCCCTGACGACTGCTTGACCTGCGCCACGCGGGTTCGCTTCGGCGGTCACCGTTCGGGCAACGGACCCGCCGTGGCCGTCGTCGAGCGCGACCGGGGTGAACAGGGGGGGCACGGCGGGCACCGGCGAGGTCGTCACGGCCACTGACCGTCGTCGCCCTCCCGGCTCTCCCGACCTGGGCCTGCGTCCTCTCACCGCCCGCTCCGTGATCGCCTCGGTCCTGCTCGGCACCCACCCCCCGATCCTGGCCGTCAAGGCGCTGGTCCAGGTCGGGGAGCTGTTCGGGATCGCCGAGGGCACCATGAGGGTGGCGCTGTCGAGGATGGTCGCCGATGGCGAACTGATCACCACCGACGCTCACTACCGCCTGGGGCCCAGGTTGGCCGACCGCCAGACCCGCCAGGATCGGGGCCGGTGGCCAGAGGTCACCGAGTGGTTCGGCAGTTGGGAGATCGTCCTGGGCACCGAGGGGGATGGTGACCACGAGACGGTGGGCGCCGGGCTGGATGCGCTGCACCTGGCGTGGGCGGGGGGACGGACCTGGCTGCGACCGGCGAACCTGATTCGAGCGTCGTCGACGCCGTGGCCGCACGGATGTCTGCGCTTCGAGGGCCGCCCGGTGGCCGACACCACCGACGACCGCACCGTCGCCGCGTCGCTGTGGGATCTCGACGGTTGGGGACACCTGGGCTCCGACCTGATCGACGCCTACCACGACGCCGACGACCCGGCCGAGCGCTTCGTGGTGGCGGCCGCCATCCTCCGCCACCTGCGCACTGACCCGCTGCTCCCCGACGCGCTGATCGATGGGGCGTGGCCGGCTCGGGGGTTACGCCAGACCTACGAGGCGTTCGCCGAAGAGCTCCACGGCCTGATGGTGGCATCCGTCCACCGATAGACGGAGCTTGGTTGGCCGGGGGTGACGGCGCACGGTGATACCCCGATGAGGCATCCTGTCTGCGATGATCAACCCAAATCCGCCTCCCGAACCGACATCGTCGCCTGCCGGAACCACCGACAGGCACGATCTGGCCCGTGCCCTTGGAGCTCTTCGCAACCAGGTCGGCCACCTCGAGACGCTCATCGGACCCGAGGTCGACGCCGTCCGTCTCTCGGGGAAGGATCTGAGGCCCGGCTGGCAGCACTCGTATCGAGGCGAGAGCCGGCTCCCGGTGGCCGTGGCCGTCATCTTGGCCATCGGTCTCCAGATCGCACTCCCCGCCCACCTGGTCTTCAAGCCGACATGGCTCCTCCCCGGCCTGGAAGGAGCGGTTCTGGTCGGGATCACCTTGGCCAACCCCCGGCGAATCAGTCGTACATCGACACTGTTGCGCACGGCCAGCACGGCGCTCATCGCCCTCACCTCGCTCGCCAATGCGTGGTCGTCGGGTCAGCTCATCCACGGACTCATCAACGGCACGGAAGGTCAGAACGCCGGGCCGCTGTTGTCCAGCGGCGGGAGCATCTACCTGACCAACATCATCGTGTTCGCCCTGTGGTACTGGGAGTGGGATCGGGGGGGCCCTGTTGCCCGATCACAGGGTCGCAGGCTCTACCCGGACTTTCTCTTTCCGCAGATGACCCAGGCACATCTGGCGCCCGACAACTGGGTCCCGACCTTCTTCGACTACGCGTACCTGTCGTTCACCAACGCCACCGCGTTCAGCCCTACCGACACCATGCCCCTTGCCCGGTGGGCCAAGATGCTCATGCTGATCCAGTCCGCGGTGTCGTTGATCACCCTGGCGCTCGTCATAGCCCGGGCCGTGAACATCTTGAAATGACCGAGGAGCGCAACGGGCTATTGGCTCACGCCAGCGGGTCGGCGAAAGGGTCGGCCTCGGGATCGGCGGCCTCGAGAGCTACCCGCGCCGAGATCTCAGCGTCGGCGCCTCCGGTCCAACGGGCGTAGCCGGTCGTCTCCAGGTCGTCGGCCAGCTCCGGGCCGCCACTGTCGACGATCCGCCCCCGCCACAGCACATGAACACGGTCCGGATGGAGCTCGCGAAGGAGCCGGGTGTAGTGGGTGATGGCCAGCACACCGAGGTCGATCTCCTTGGGGGCCGCCTCCACCCGGCGTGACACCGCCCGTAGGGCGTCGACGTCGAGACCGGAGTCGATCTCGTCGAGAATGGCGAAGCGGGGGGCGAGAACACCGAGCTGCACGGTCTCGTTGCGCTTGCGCTCACCGCCGGAGAGATCCACGTTGAGCGGTCGGGACAGGAACCGCTCGTCGAAACCGACCCTGGCCGCCTCGTTCACGGTGAGAGCGACAACCTCGGTGCGGTCACGGCCGGCGGCGACCAGGGCCTCGCCGAGCGTGTCGGCCAGGCTGACCCCGGGAACCTCGATCGGATACTGCATGGCCAGGAAAAGGCCGGCCTGGGCTCGCTCCCAGGTGGGCAGAGCCAACAGGTCGACACCGTCGAGCGTGACCCGACCACCCGTCACCGTGTAACCGGGACGGCCCATCAGGACATGGGACAGGGTGGACTTACCCGAGCCGTTCGGTCCCATGACGGCGTGGACCTCGCCACTGGAGACCTCCAGGTCGACACCGTTGAGGATGTCCTGACCGCCTGCCGTGGCCTTCAGGCCGTCGATGACCAGCTTGCTCACGAGACGGTCACCACCACGTCGCCGCCTTCGACCGCGACGGCGTAGACGGGAACGGGCGAGGTGGCGGGCAGAGATTGCGGAGTGCCGTCCTCGAGGGAGAAGGCGCTTCCGTGCTTCCAACACTCGATCATGCGATCCTCCTCGTCGACATCGCCTTCGGAGAGGGAGACGTTGGCGTGACTGCATCGGTCACCGATGGCGTACACGTCGTCGTCGATGCGCACGACGCAGATGGCGGTGGCTCCGGCCATGATCCGCATGGCCGCTCCCGGAACGATGTCAGCCAGCGGTAGGCGCACAATCTCGCTCATCGGTGGACCCCTGCTGCTACCAGGCCGGCTTCGACCTCCTCGGCGGCGTTGAGCTTGGCGGCTACGGCCTTCCTCAGCCAGGCGCCGGTCCCGGTGACGGGAAGGGTGGTGAGGATCTCGTCGAGGAACCCGAGGGCGATGAGGCGCTCGGCCACGTCGGACGGTACCCCCCGGCTCTCCAGATAGAACCGCTGATCGGCAGCGATGGGACCGACAGCCGAGGCATGGCTGCACCGCACGTCATTGTCCTCGATCTCCAGGTTCGGTACCGACTCGGCGTGGGCGCCTTCGTGCAGCACCAGGTTACGATTTGTCTGCATGGCGTTGGTTCCCGCAGCCCCCTTCTCGACCCGGATGAGACCGGTGTAGACCGATCTCGACCGGTTGGCGACCGCCCCCTTGTAGACCAGGTCCGAGGATGCACGCGGGGCCCGGTGATCCTGCACGGTCCGAAAGTCGTGCATCTGCTCGCCGGCCCCGAAGTAGGCGGCCAACAGACGGGTGGTGCCTCCCTGGCCGACCAACGCCGAATCGGTCCGCAGGCGGGCATAGTGACCCCCGAGGGCGACCGCAGTCGAGGTCAGGGTGGCGTCCCGGCCGATTCGACTGGCCTGAAGGCCGATCTGCCAGTCAGCGCTACCCAGCAGCTGGACGTGCACATAACGCAGGTTGGCAGCATCGGCCACATCGAGCTCGCTGACGGGAACGGTCAGGACCTCACCGGTTGCCTGGTCTGCGGTGGCCATGACCTCGAGGACCGTTGCTTCGGCCTGGGACCCGACCTCAACCACGGTGCGAGCAAACGTCGCCGTTGTGTCCGCCGTGTGCAGATGGACGATCACGATGGGCCTGTCCACCACCGTGCGGGGCGCCACCCGCACACGAAGGGGTGAAGGGGCCAGGGCGGCATTGAGGGTGACGAACGCGTCGGGCTCTCCGCTGAGCGATCCGACCACGTCAGGATCGGTGGTGCTCAGATCGGCGAGCTCCACCCCGGAGGGAGGAACCGGCATGTCCGTGGCCCAGCCGTCGACGGTGACGACCAGTGTCATCGGGCCTTCACCGATCAGGGCGATCACCTCAGCGGGAAGCCTCACCGGCCCGTCGGGACGGGTCACCACCGGGCGGTAGCGGTCGAGTTCGAGGTCCCCAACCCTGCTGTAGCGCCACTCCTCGGCGCTGTCGGTGGGCAGTGCTGCGGTCTCGAACCGTTGGATGGCGGCACGACGTCGGCTGCGCACCTCATCCGCCCCTGGCAGGGCAGCTGCGACATCAGCGGTGAAAGCGGGCAGAAGAACTCCTGGCGTCGGCAGAGCTTGTGTGGGACCAACCGGACAAGTCTACGGGCGGGTCGGCGTTGCCGGCCAGAACCGGAGGATCAGACGGTTTCCTGGCCTTCGGCTTCGTCTCCGCCTGTGGTCTTCTTCGGAGGATCTTCCTTTACCAGGTCGAGGACGACACGGCCGTGATCGTTGGGGTCGTAGCGGACCGGGACGGTCCCGCCTACCCTGACCGAGGAGCGGGCCGCCGGCGACGGGAACGCCGTCCTCGTCGTCACCTCGAAGGCTTCGCCGCCATCAGTGGTTATGGCCAGCACCAGCCGGCTGCGAGTCACCGGTCCGACCGTGCGCTCGTCGACGACCGACACCACCTTGGCGTCGGCCTTGGTCCCGGTGCGGAGCAGCTCGGGGC
>JALZAH010000507.1 GCA_030948425.1 Actinomycetota bacterium | reverse complement strand
GGCCTGGGCCGGGTCAAGGGAGCCGGGGGTCTCGACACCGATGCGCAGTACGTCGGGGGGAGGCCTGACCGCAGCCGGCGACACCCCACTCCTGGTCGACTGGCAGGCGGCCCCGACAAGGCCCAGTGCGGCCACGAGAGCTCCGGCGGCGATGCGTCGACCTCTCATGCGCGGCGCGGACATTGGCATTGGTGGGGCCGGGCCAAACGGACGAGCGGACCGCGGGACGACAGGGAGAGGGTCATGGCGTGAGGGAGTCTAGGGATGACGGAGTGCCGACCGGACGCGCACCGAACCTCACGAGAGACGGATGTCGGCAAGGGTCGGGTTCTCGAACGGATCGAGCGAGACATGGGTGAACCTGTTCGAGAACACCCGGTACTGGGTGCGGTACCACATCGGGATCAGCGCCAGATCGTCGCCGATGGCCATCTTCTCCGCCTGCTTGGTCAGCTTGACCTTCTCGCCCTTGTCGGTGGCCTTCAGGGCCCGGTCGAGCAGAGCATCGAAGCGGGGATTGGCGTAGCGGCCACGGTTGTCACCCGGCGGGAACGACGCGGCCGAGAGCAGCGGCCGCAGGAACCCGTCGGCGCTGGGCGAGTCCGTTCCCCACGACGCCCGGTAGAGCCCGGTGGCATCAGGAGCCTCCTCCTTGGCCACGAGGTCACGGAAGGGCATGCCCTGCAGGTCGATCTCGAGACCAAGGGTCTCCCGGAGCTGCTGGGCGACGGCCTGAACCCACTCTTCGTGGCCACCACCGGTGTTGAAGGAGAACCGGACCGAGGTGCCGGGCGGTATGCCCCCCTCCTTCGCCAGCTGCCGGGCCTTGGCCGGGTCGGCCTTGTCGCAGACCGTGCAGACACCGGGTTGATAGAAGGCCGACAGGGCGGGTGGCAGGAGCGAGGCTGCCTTGGTCTGAAAGCCTTTGAAGACGGAGTTGATGACGGCGTCGCGGTCGATGGCCAGGGAGATCGCCTGGCGGGCCTTGACGTTGTTGAGCGGCGGGTTCACCACGTTCACCTGCAGGTAGTTGACGCCGAACCTGGGTTCGGCGATGAACTCCTTCCTGGGCTTGTAGGCGGCCTTGGCGTCGCCGAGAACGGTGGGCGGTATCCGTGCCCAATCGGCCTTGCCCGCCCGGAAGTTGGCGTACTCGGCCTCACTGACCTTGTCCGGAGCCAGGATGGTGAAGTCGACCTCGTCGAGGTGGGCCTTGGTGCCGTAGTAGAGGTTGTTGCGCACCAGGACGATGCTCGCGTTGTGCGTCCAGGGCTCGCGCATCTTGAACGGACCGTTGCCGACGGGCATGCCGTAGTACGCCGAGGTGGGATCAGCCTTGCCCGCCTCGCTGGGGACCGGGCTGAACACCGGCTGGAGGACGAGCTTGTCGAACTCACAGTTGGGCCTGGCCAGGGTGACGACCAGGGTGTGGTCGTCGGGAGCGGAAAGGCCCGACAGCGCCGGCGTCGTAGGCGCTGACCCGTCAACGCCGCCGTGCACGGCTGCGTAGCCCTCGATCCCGTCAATGAAGTGGGCGGTGTCCGAGGATGTCGCGGCGGCAGCCCGGGTCATGCCGTCGATGAACGACCGGGCGGTGACGACCTCGCCGTTGGAGAACTTGGTGCCCGATCGGAGGTCGAAGGTCCACTGCGAGCACGCAGGGTTGTGGCCCCAGGTCTTGGCGACCCCCGGCGTGAGCTCCGACGTCTCGAGGTCGACCTTCACCAGGCCCTCGAACACGGCCTTGGTGATGTTCGCCCCCTCGAACCTGGTGACGTTCTCCACCTCGGACTCGTGGGCGTTGTAGGGATCGATCGCCGTCGGCTCGACGATGCCGAGGCGAAACACGTCACCCAACTTCGCGCCCGATCCCGAGGCGTTGTCCTTACTGCCGCCGGCCACGCAGGCGGAGGTCACCAGGACCAGCCCGCCGACGAGGGTCACCGCCGCCCGGACAGGACGCCGCAAGCGGGTTACTGGAGTCGGATTTCCAGGATGACGGAGGTGAAGGCGAAGACGACGGCGATGGCGACGGTGATGCGGTCGAGGTTGCGCTCGACGACGGT
>JALZAH010000503.1 GCA_030948425.1 Actinomycetota bacterium | reverse complement strand
GCTGCGGACAGATCAAGACCGGCGCCCCCGCCCGATCCGACCGGGTCGCCAAGTACAACCAGTTGTTGCGGATCGAGGAGGCACTGGGCGACACCGCCCGTTATCCCGGTGGCGCCGCATTCACCCGTGTCGGTGGCCTTCGGTGAGGAGAGCCGTCTGGGTGTTCCTCCTCAGCGTTGTCGCCCTTGGTGTCCTGCTCCTCTTCGTCCTGCCCGGTCGAACACTGCTGGCCCAACGGCACACGCTCGCCGTCACCCAGGGCCGGGTCAGCATTCTCAGCCACGAGAACGCCAAGCTGGCTGAGCGGGCCAGGCAGCTCCAGGATCCCTCCCAGATCGAGCAGATCGCCAGGACCCAGTACGGCCTGGTCATGCCCGGTCAGCAGGCCTACGCCATTATCCCTGCCCGGCAGGGCAGCGCCAGCTTCTGGTCCCGCATCGGCTTCTAAGATTCGCCGGGTGACTCTCAGGGACAGCTCCGATCGTCGACCCAGGATGGCCCCGGTACATGAGGTGGCCTCACCGGGGCCGTTGGCCCCGGCCCCGGGCTCGGACACCATCCGGGTGGCGGCGTTGCTGGGCCGCCCCCCGAAGGGGGACTTCGAGGTCGTGGTGCGCAATCCAGTGGGGGATCCGGTGGGGGATCCCGTCGTCATCCGCAACGCCCCCCTCCTCGGCGACGGCACGCCGATGCCCACCCGCTACTGGCTGGTTGGCGCCGACCTGCGCCGGCGGGTCGACCACCTGGAGGCAGCGGGGGGCGTGCGCCGGGCCGAAGCCGAGGTGGCCCCCGACCTGGTGGCCGCCGCCCATGTCCGGGCGGCCCGGGAGAGAGACGCTGCCATCTCGGAGTCGTGGGGTGGACTGCGGCCGACTGGTGGTGTGGGTGGCACCCGCCAGGGTGTCAAGTGCCTGCACGCCCACCTGGCCTGGCACCTGGCTGGCGGCGACGACCCCGTGGGACGCTGGACGGCGGCGCAGATCGCTGATCAGAGCACTGCGCCGATCGTCGAAGGTGTCACCGGGGCAGGCCGGTGACCGTGCCCGGAGGAGCGGTGGCGGCGGTCGACTGCGGGACCAACTCCACCCGGCTCCTGGTGGTAGACGCTCAGGGGGAGACCCTGACTCGACGCATGGAGATCACCCGGCTCGGCCAGGGGGTGGCCGCAACTGGCAGGCTGGTCCCCGAGGCAGTGAAGCGCACGATCGACGTGCTGCTCGGGTATCGCCGGCTGATGGATGACCTCGGTGTGGGCCGGGTGCGCATCACCGCCACCTCCGCAGCTCGAGACGCCGCCAACCGGGAGGACTTCTTCGCTGCCGCCGAGGCGGCCGTGGGCTCCGTCCCCGAACTGCTGACCGGCGAGGAGGAGGGACAGCTGTCCTTCACCGGGGCCACAGCCGACCTCGACGCCGACCTGGGGCCGTTTCTGGTCGTCGACATCGGCGGGGGCTCCACCGAGCTGGCCGCCGGCCCGTCTCCCCATCCCGGCGCCGACCGCTTCAGCGTGGCCGCTGTCTGCTCTCTCGACATGGGCTGCGTGCGTTTGAGCGAGACTTACCTGACGTCCGATCCCCCCGGCCTCGTCGAGCTCGAAGCGGCCCGCTCGGCGGTGACCACCCTGGCCACGTCAGCCCTCGATGAGTCCCCCGACCTGGCCCGGCCGGCCACCTTCATCGGTCTGGCCGGCACCGTCTCGGCCTTGACTCGCCTCAACCAGCACCTGGATGCCTACGACCGGGCGCGGGTGCATCACAGCTGGTTGGATCGTGACGTTGTCGATGGGCTGCTGGGCGCTCTGGCTGCCGAGACGCTCGACCAGCGTAGGCGGCGAAGCGGTATGGAGGCCCAACGCGCCGACGTCATTGTCGGTGGGGCGATCATCCTCGCCGAGCTGATGGCCTTGGTCGGCGCCGAGCGCTGCCTGGTGTCTGAGTCGGACATCCTCGACGGTCTGGCCATGAGCCTGCTCGGCTGAGCTCGTTCTGACGGAGCCGGGTCCGCCTTTGTACCATCAGGCAATGCCTGTCGTCGATCGCATCCTCATGGGTCCCGGACCCTCCATGCCCTACCCCGAGGCCACGGAGGCACTGAGTCGCCCCCTCCTGGGACACCTCGATCCCGCCTTTTTGGCCATCCTCGACGAGACCTGTGACCGTCTGCGGACCGTGTGGGGCACCGACAACGCACTGACGCTGCCCGTCTCGGGTACCGGCTCAGCGGGCATGGAGGCGGCGTTCGTCAACCTTGTCGGCCCCGGTGACGTTGTCGTCGTGGGGGTGAACGGGCTGTTTGGCCAACGGATGTGCGATGTGGCCGAGCGGTGCGGCGCCGAGGTCGTGGTCGTGGAGGCGCCGTGGGGCCAGCCCCTCGACCCGGCAACCGTTCTGGCCGCTCACCCTGCCCCCAAGCTCATCGCCTTGGTCCACGCCGAAACCAGCACCGGGGTTCGCAACGATGTCGCCGCAGTGGCTGCCGGCAAGGGCGATGCCCTGGTGTTGGCGGACTGTGTGACCTCGCTCGGCGGTATCCCTGTGGCTATCGACGACTGGGGAGTGGACGTGGCCTACAGCGGGACCCAGAAGTGCCTGGGTGTAGCCCCTGGTCTGGCACCGCTGACGCTCGGCGCCCGGGCGTGGGAACGGCGCATCGAGCGACCGCAGAGCTGGTACCTGGACCTGGGCATGATCGGTGACTACACGTCGGGAGCGACACGCAAGTATCACCACACCGCCCCGGTGGCCATGATCGCCTCTCTCCACGCCGGTCTCGGCGCTCTGCTCGCCGAGGGCCTGGAGGCGTCCTGGGCCCGCCATCAAAGCTGTGGTCAGGCTCTCTGCGACGGCCTGACCAACCTCGGGCTCGATCTGTGTGTCTCCGAGGAGTGCCGGCTGCCCGAGTTGACCACGGTGTGGATCCCCGAGGGCGTCGACGACGTGGCCGTGCGGGGCACCCTGCTCGAGCGCTACGGCATCGAGATCGGCGCCGGTGCCGGGCCGTGGGCAGGCAGAGCCTGGCGGATCGGAGTGATGGGCCACGGTGCCCGGCCCCGCTACGTCGCTCTCCTCGTCGCTGCCCTGGCCGAGACCCTCGGTCGATGAGCGCCCCCGGCGGCGGGGCGCCGAGGTCGACTCGAACATGACCTGGGGCAGCCCCAGCCGGCAGGGCAACCTTGAGCTTCGTGGCCAGCGCATCCTGTTGCGCCCGCTGGTCGGCTCCGACTTCGAGGCGTGGCGGGAGGTCAGGATCCGGGGTCAGGACTGGTTGGTCAAATGGGAACCGCGGCCCTTGCCCGGCCAGCCCGACCCCACCGAGGACCGGCGGATCTTCGCCGCCCGTTGCGGGGCCCGGGAGCGGGAGCGTCAACTGGGGACGGGTTACGGGTTCGGGATCTTCGTCGACGGTCGGCGTTTCGCCGGGGAGATCAACTTGTCGTCGGTGCAACGGGGACCGTTCCAGAACGCCTACATCGGCTACTGGATCGACGAGGCGGTGGCCGGGCACGGTTACACGCCCGAGGCCGTTGTTGTCGCCTGCCGCTTCGCGTTCGAGGACCTGGCCCTCCACCGGCTGCAGGCGTCGATCATCCCCCGCAACACGGCCAGCCACCGGGTGGCGGCCAAGGTCGGGTTGCGCAACGAGGGGACGGCGTTGCGCTATCTGGAGATAGACGGGCACTGGGAGGACCACGTTCGCTACGCCATCACCGCAGAGGACTGGGCGCAACGGCGTGATCACTACGTCGAGACGTGGCTGACTCCCGACGGACCTGTCGCCTGAGATCAGGCGTCGTGCACGACGGCGGGGGAGTGGCGGAAGAACGTCTCCACATCGCTCTCGTAGCGGTACCCCGGTTCGGTGCCCACTGCGCCTCGGAGACGGTTGAACTCGGCAAGCTGGTTGACGGCGGCGGCCGTGTCGAAGCGGTACACGAAGCCGGCCGCCTTGAACAGACGGTTGTCGACTCCCCGACCGAAGCGCAACAGATCGAGGATCTCGGGGGGCAGGTCGACGACGCCGGCCCGGGCGAACGGCTCCAGGGCCTGAGCGGTGAGCAGCGGAGGCAGCGGCAGGGGCCGTTTGCCGACGATGGCCAGCACCTCCGACCATGGCAGACGGCCGTCGCCGGCCACGTTGTAGGTCCCCCGGGCCCTCGAGTCGACGGCGAAGACGATGGCCCGGACGACGTCGTGCTCCTCGACGAACTGGAGTTGGGGGTCGAAGCCCATGATCTTGGGGACCAGGGGAAGGCCGAGGGCGGTGGTGAGCGGGTTGGTGAGCTCGCCACCGAGCACGTTGGCGAAGCGAAGCAGGGTGACCCCGGCGCCGGGCGACTCCCGAGCGAAGTCGCGCACATAGCTCTCCACCTCGATCAGGGACCGCTCGATCCTGGTCTTGGCCGGCGACGTGCGCTTGGACTTCTCGGAGAACCAGGTGGGATCGGCTCGCGACGCGCCGTAGACCAGGGTGGAGGACTTGACCACCAGAGAGGTCACGGCGCAGTTGCCGGTCACCGCAGCGAGGAGGTTCATGGTGCCGATGACGTTGTTCTCGTGGATCCGCCGGTCGGCCATCCTGGTGGAGTCGACGACCAGGGCGGCGTGGATGACGGTGTCCACCCTGGTGGCCCGGACGAGCCGGGTCAGTATCGAGTAGTTCTCGTCGCTCCGGACGAACTCGGTGCGCTCCAAGGCAACGGTGGGCTCTTTGGTGTCCAGGCCGACGATGACGTCGACGTCGCTGTGGGCTTCCAGGGCCTGGGCGACCCGCCCACCCCAAAACGATGCCAGCCCGGTGATCAGGACCCGTCGACCCACCGTCAGCCGAACCAGACGCTGCGGCGGTGGCGCAGCATGTCGTAGAGGTTCTGCTGCATGCTGTGGCGGATGCCCTCGGCGGCGTCGAAGACGGCGCTTCTCGAGTAGTGCTCCTGGTCAGGGGGTACGTCGAAGCGCACCGGCTCGAGCACCCGGAGCTTGAACTTCGCCGGAAAGTAGCCGAGCAGGCCGAAGGGGCCGAGAAGCAGCATGTTGGCCGTCAGGGGGACGTAGGGGATACTGAGGAGCTTGGCCAGCGTCGGCGACTTGGCCAGGGTGGGCATGGCCTCCTCTGCCCCCACGACGACGATGGGCAACACCGGTACCCCGGCCCGCATGGCGATCTCCACGAAGCCACCCCGACCGAAGCGGCGTAGCTTGTAGCGGTCCTTGAACAGCTTCCCGGTGGCCTTGGTGCCCTCGGGGAAGACCAGGACCAGCTCCTGCTGGTCGCGCAGGAGGCGATAGGCGTTGTCGGGGTGGGCGGCCACGCCGCCACCCCGGGCCCACATGGTTCCCACGCCGGGGAAGGACCGGAAGAAGTAGTCGGCCAGGCCGTACACCGGCCGGGACAGCTCGGTTTCGATCCCGTGCATGATCACCGGGGCGTCAGCCGGCACCGCCCCGGCGTGGTTGGCCACCAACAGAGCACCTCCGTCGGTGGGGACGTGCTCGAGGCCTTCCCACTCGGCCCGGAACCAGTGCCGGTACACCGGGTCATAGGCTCGTCGCAGCAAGGCCCTGGTTCGTTCCGAGCGTCCCCATTCGTCGACATCGCTGCGCCGGGGCGACGCCGGCGCGGGATCCTCGTCGGGGGGAAGCGCCGGCACCTTGATCAGGGCCGAACCCGGCGGGCGGGCTTCGGTGACCGGGGCGCGCTCTGTCATGGTCTCAAGATGGTACTGCGGTCATCACGGCGGTCGAGTAGTACGGCGGCGGGCCCTTACTCGACGGTGACGAGGGTCCCGTAGGGGTCCATCCCGTAGACGACCTTGGCGTTGCCGATGGGCAACTCGACGCAGCCGACGCTCTGGGGTGACCCGTAGCTGCCCCGAGTGAAGCCGTGCACGGCGTCACCGCCGTGGAAGTAGGCCACGTAGGGGATGTTCGGGTCGTGATAGGTGCTGCCGTCAGGGTTGCTGCCCGACATGGTCGTCGACGCGTAGCGGTCGAAGACCGGGAACGTGCCCTTGGCCGTCGGTGCGCCGGCCACCCCGGTGTTGGCCGGGGAGCTGTAGATGAAGGAGCCGCTGGACCACACCCTCAACGACTCGGGGGAGGCCTCACTGGCGATCAGGTAGTTGTAGGGCCGGGCGTCGATCTGCCGGGCGGCGAGTGCCGAGACCAGGGCCGCCCACACCTTGGGGCCGGCCTGGCCGTCCATCTTCATGTTGTGATCAGACTCGAAGGCCATGATGGCGCCCTGGTCGATGGTGTTGGCCTTGCCCTCGCTCCAAAGAGCGCTGAGTGACGAGGGGATGTTGGGGAATCGCCACGTCAGGGCACCGTTCTCCGGGGTGACGGTGACGGCGTTGGCGGCGGTGGCCTCTGCGGCCACCGTGGATGCCACCGTCTGGGCGGCCGTCGTGGTGGCGGCCGTCGTGGCGGTCGTCGCCGGAGCACCCCCCGGTCCGACTGCGGGCGGAACCGTCGATGTCGGAGCTGTCGTTGCCGGAGCGGCGGAGGAGCCGACGAACTGCAGGGGCATGTAGTTCAGCTCGGCCAGGATCTGCTGCACCCGCAGAGTGGACCCGGCGGCGACGGTGAAGTTCGCCTGGTAGGGGGCGGCCAGCGTCGTCACCTTCTTGCCCTCGGTCGCCGCCGTCGTCGTCGGCACCGTCACCTGCTCAGCGCTGTAGGGCAGGTAACCGCCCTGGGGTGCGAAGGTCATCATCGCGCCCTGCACGCTCCAGGTGCCGGCCACGTCAGGACTGAGGGTGGGGCGGGTGGCGTTGGCCTTGAGGGGCTGGGAGAACTGGATCTGGATTGGTGCGTTGGAGGCCACGTTGGTGGCCGAGGTGGCCGGTGAGATGGATACCACGGAGAGGGGAACCACAGGAGCGGTGGTTGTCGCCACTCTGGCGCCCCCACCGCCGTTGTCTGGCCCGGCCGTGGTCGTGTTCGGGTGTGAGCTCGAGTGCCCCACGGCGTAGGCGACACCGACGACCACCAGGGCGACGATGGCCACCGCAGCGGCTACGACACCCAAGGAGGTGTCTCGGACTCGGGAGAGGAGTGTCTCGGAGTACTTCCGGTGAGCTGGGGTCGCCATCAGTTCCTTGTGGGTGGTGAAGTGCACGTGGTGGCTCCCAGGCCAACCACGCAGGAAGCCCACCGTACAGTCCGGATGCCCGGAATCGACATCAGGTTGTCGCAGTTTGCCGCTTCTTTATGGTTGCGGAGCAATTTTCCCATCGTCACCACTGTGGGTGGCCCAACGTCGGGCCGGCAACGCCCAGGGCGGCAGTGTCGATCTAGGGGAGGAGGACGGCCTTGCCGATGAGGCGGCGTTCGTCCATCTCGGCCAGCACGGCGCCCGCCGCCTCGAGCGGGTGTTCCGGACCGTCGGGGACGACGAGGCTGCCGTCGGCCAGTGCGGCCATGAGCTCATCGGCCTGTTCACGCAGGTAGGAGGGGTGGTGGGCGATGAACTCGCCCCAGGCCACACCGACCACAGAGATGTTGTTGAGCAGCAACCGGTTGACCTTCACCGTCGGGATCTCCCCGCCGGTGAAGCCGATGACGAGCATCCGCCCCTCTCGCCCCAGGGCGCGGAGGCTGTCGGTGAAGCGATCACCACCGACCGGGTCGACCACGATGTCCACCCCTTGGCCATCGGTGAGCTCCTTGGCCCGGTCCTTGAAACCCTGGGCGAGCAGGACCTCGTCGGCGCCCGCAGCTCGGGCCGCTTGGGCCTTGGCCTCGGTAGAGACCACGGCAAGGGTCCGTGCCCCCCACAAGGCACCGAGGCGAATGGCGGCCTCGCCGACGCCCCCGGTTGCTCCGTGGACGAGGACCGTCTCGCCGGCGCGCAAACCGCCGCGCCGCTTCAGGGCGAAGTGCATCGTCAGGTAGTTGAGAAGGAATCCGGCGCCCACGTTCCACGACACATTGTCAGGCAGGGGGAGGACCTGGGCAGCTGGGAGAGCCACCGTCTCCTGCCAGGCGCCGCTCATGGTAAAGGCCACCACCCGCTGCCCCGCGCTCAGTCCCGAACCGGCGGGGGCGGAACGGACCATTCCGGCCAGCTCGGCACCTGGTGAGAACGGCAGGTCCGGCTTCAGTTGGTACTGACCCCTGGTCTGGAGGAGATCAGGCCATGCCACCCCAGCCGCCGCAACGTCGATGACGACCTTGTCGTCGCCACCGGCCGGTTCGTCGATGTTGACGATCTCCAAGGATCCGGGACCGTCGAGGCGGGTGACGTGGACAGCGCGCATGCGCGGGCTCCTGGTGATCGGCGGGATGGTCCGGGCGAAGCTACCAGCGACCCCCACGAGCTCCGGGCGGCAAGCGGGAGGTCGATCACCGGCGAGCGCTTGTTGGCGTTGGTGGCCAGCCACGAGACACCGACGTCGTCGTGGCACAAACCGAAGCGCCGGAACGGTCCCGCCCGGCGGTTCCAACCTTGATCACGTTGCCCCCAGATCGGCCAGAGTCAACGACGCGAACGGATGCTCACATAGCTGGCGGCTTCGACGCCCCGAATACCCGCCGCGGCTTCATGATGTGGGCGCGGAGGGAGTCGAACCCTCATGCCCGAAGGCCGCAGGGTTTAAGCCCGCTGTGTCTGCCATTGCACCACGCGCCCCGATCACGGGCGTCAGTTTGCCAGGTGACATCCCACCGGCGGGGCGGCGGTCATGGCTTCGGGGTGTCGGCCCCCACCTCGAACTCGACCTGCACCACCTGATCGTCCACCCGCTCCTCCCGCTGGGCCATCTCCTGCAACTGGCGCTTGTCGGCCTCGACGAGCGGAGGGTTGCGCAGCGACCGGGGCCAGAGGTGCTTGACCGTCACCACATTGGCCTCCGCCGCGTACAGGGTGATCCGGGCCGCCAGGTAGAGGAAGGCGAGGAGACCCAGGGTCACGCCGAAGCTGCCGTAGAGGGCGTTGGCCGACGACATCTGCTTGAGCAGGCTGATGCCCACGGTGGTGAGCGCCGTCCAGATCAACCCGGCAAACGCTGCTCCGGGCAGCAGCTGGCGGACCGTGATCTCTTTGGGGGTCAGCACCCGGAACGACACGACGAAGAGGCCCACATTGATGACCAGGGCGGGCAGGGCGGCCAGGATCGGCCCCGCCGGACCCCAGCTGAGGACCGAGCCGAGGGAGTTGACGAACGTGGAGGCGACGAAGCCGATCCCGAACGTGGCGTACCACTGGAGACCCTTGATCAGGCGGGGGACGAACCCGGGCCGATCCTTGCCGGGGACGCTCCACACCTCGTTCATGGAGAACTGCAGCGTCTGAGCCAGCCCCTGGCCGCCCCAGGCCAGGCCCAGGATCCCGACGACCAAGGCCAGGATGGAACCGTGGAGGGAGTTCTTCGAAAGGTCGGTGATGGACTGGCCGATGATGGGATAGGACCCGAGGTGGCGGGTGAGGGTGGCGACGGTGTGGCCGTGGGGAGGAAGCGTGTAGGCGACGATGGTGAAGAAGGCCAGCAACAAGGGGAAGATCGACAGGAAGCCGTAGTAGGTGATCAGGGCCGCCAGATAGCCGCCCCGGTCGTCGCCGTACTTCTTGTTCACCGCGAAACCGAATGCCACCGGCCGATGGCTCCTTTGGAACTCGTCGAGTGAGGCGAGCACGCCCGGTACTGGATTCATCGTCTCAGGTCCTACCCCACCCTCGGATTCTCCACCCGGCTGGTAGCTTGAAACTCGATGTTGGCGGTCGTGTGCGCGGTGCTGGCCGCAGGGATGTATGCCGCGGCCTCGGTGCTCCAGCAGCGCAGCGCGGCGGCGGAATCCCAGGAGCACGCCCTTCGACTCGGGTTGTTGACCCGCCTCGTCCAGAACCCCATGTGGCTGCTCGGCGTGGGAGCCGACATCGCCGGCTACGTCCTTCAGTTCGTCGCTCTGGGAAACGGCACTTTGGTGGTCGTCCAGCCATTGCTGGTCTGTGGTCTGCTCTTCGCGTTGCCCATCGGTGCTCACTGGGGAGGGAGCCGGCTGCGGGCCAAGGACTGGGTGGGCGCTGTCGCCGTGTGCGCAGGCCTCGCCGTGTTCCTCATCGTGGCCCGGCCGGCCCGGGGCCACGACAACGTCCACCTCTCCACCTGGATCGCCTTGCTCGGCGCCGCAGCCGTGGTGTGCGCAGTGATGTTGGCTGCCTGCCGGCACCGGAGCCTGCGCCAGCGAGCTGTGCTGCTCTCCGGGGTGGCGGGGGTCAGCTACGGCGTGTCGGCGGCGCTCACCAAGGCCAGCGCCCACCTGCTGAGTCGGGGGATCCCCGTCCTGCTCGCCCACTGGCAGCCCTATGTGCTCGTGGCCATCGGGGTCGCCGGCATGGTCGTCAGCCAGAGCGCCTTCCAGGCCGGCACGCTCGACGCCTCCCTGCCCACCATGACCGTCGTCGACCCGATCGTCAGCATCCTGATCGGGGCCGTGGCGTTCGGCGAGAGCCTGGACATCGGCGCCATTACCACGTCGACCGAGGTCATTGCCCTGATAGTCATGACCATCGGTGTGTTCCTGCTGGTTCGGACCAAGGCCGTACGCGGCCTCCACGAGTCGCCATCGGAGCCTCGCGTCGCCTGAGGCATGACCCCGGCGGAGAGCGGTCGTAGCCGCTCAGATGGTGCTGACCGGCAGCTCGATGGCAGAGGGGTGCTCGGGGTCGTGGAGGACGGCCTGATCGGCGACGACCACGGTGGTCGCCGATCCCAGCCGTTCGCCGCTGCCCAGGTTGCGGGCGAAGAGGGGATGGGCGCCGCTCGACACCTGGAGCCGGACGCAGTGACCGACGAGGAACGTGACCGCCGTCGGCCACATCGATACCCGCACCCTTATCGTCCCGTCCGCCCCCCGGTCGCCCTCACCGGGAGGGACGCGCATGATGCCATCGCTGAGGTTGGTCGACACCCCCTCGGTGTCCACATCGCAGAGCCGGACGAACACGTCGGTGCTCGGGGCGCTCGAGCGAAACCAGACCTCGGCGCTGAGGGGTCCGGCCACGGTCACATCTCGGGTCAGGGCGTCGCTGGTGAAGGACAGCACGTCTGACCGCTGTTCGCGCCCGGCCTGGGCCCGGGGTCCGGAGGTTCGCCAGTTGAGCGATGGCCCGCCGGCCGAGGGAGTGGGGTTCGCCGGGTCGTAGCGGAACCGGTCGGGCTCGGAGTGGGCGGGCGGCGATTGGGCCAGAAGCCCGCCGGCGTGC
>JALZAH010000483.1 GCA_030948425.1 Actinomycetota bacterium | reverse complement strand
CGTCCCGAGCGTGGTCGGGCGAACCGTGCTTGGGCTTGACATCCACGCTGAAGGGGGAGAAACCACAGTCGTCCGTGGCCCCCAGGCGCTCCTTGGGGATGAAGTTGGCCGCTTGGACCAGCGCGTCACTGACCTCTTGAGCCGACTCCACCCGCGGGTTGAGCGGATCGATGACACCGATCATGGCGACCTGGGGAACGCCGTTGGCGTCGTCGCGGCTGTGCTCGCCGATCAGCTTGTACACATGGTCTTTGTCCTTCTCGCTGGCCAGCTGGATCAAGAAGTAGCCGGCGTTCATCTTGAACATGTCCGGCAGCAACTCGGCGTAATCGACCTCGGCACTGTGCACCGAATCGCAGTCCCCACCGGGGCAGGTGTGGATGCCGATCTTGGTCCGCTCCTCGGGCGAGAAACGGTCGATGGTCCGATTGTTGAGCTCGACGAAGAACTCCAGCATCTTGCGGCCGGTCCACGGGTTGCGAGGATCGTTCTTGTTGGCCAGGCGGCCCTCGGTGAAGTCGATCGACACGTGGGTGGCGCCGCCCGCGAAGGCTTGGCGGATGTCCTTCTCGGCCTCGTCGCAGGCGTCAGCGTAGAACTGCTCCCGGCTGTAACCGTCGAGCTCGCCTTCCAGGGGATAGAGCAGCGACATCATCGACGGGGCGATCACCGACTGCTTCATGGGCTTGGTGGCGTAGGGGATCGACTTGGCCAGGTAGTCCGATGCAAAGGTCTTGTAGCGGAACGGCCCTCCGGTCAGGCGGGGCAGCTGGCGGTTGTGGCCATCGTCGAAGATGGCGAAGTACTGACCGTCACCGGCCAGGTTGTCGGCCAGACCGGTCCCGGCCAGGGTGTCGGCCAGGGGATAGGTGGCGAAGCTCGACGAGCGCTGCTCCCCGTCGGTCACGACCCAGGAGCCGGTCGCCTCCATGCGCTCGATGGAGTCCTTACATGCGGCATCCTGTTGGGCCTCCAGCGTGGCATGATCGATCTTGCCGGCGTCATAGTCGGCGATCGCCTCCTGCAGCTTCATTGGGCGGGGCAGGGAACCCACGTTTTCGGTCGGGATGGTCATTGTCTCCTTCTCCTCACTGTTTGGGAAAGCACGACAAGAGATAGAGCCCGCTGCTGAACTTGAGCCGCCTGTGCGCCTCGGCGGACCGTTCCCCCATCGAGCAACTTACACCGTTCCTTCGAAATCGCCCGTTCGGGACGTCTGCGTCGCGGCGTCATCCATCGTGCGCTGGGCGAGCAGCAGGTGGTACAAGAGGACGAGCTGCACCACGGCGAGAGGCTCGCTGCGCCGGCCCGGGCCGATGACGCCGAGAGACTCGGGCACCTCGTCGTCGATGTCCAACATGGTCCAGATGGCCATCTCCACCAGTCGGGTGATCTCGCGCGACGCATGGCCGTGGATATGGAGGGCGTCGACCGGCCTGCCGTCGTCGTCCCTGACCACCTTGAGGTGGATGGCATCCCTGTTGTCCTCGGTGAGGATGTCGCTGAAATCGAGGTGGAGGGCACCGGGGCGCAGAAGGACGGTGGCCGACAGGTTGTCGCCGCGACCTCGCCTCGTGCCCTCGACAGGGGCGAAGCGGATGACGATGTCGGCCCAGCGCCGCTGGGGGCGGATGAATGCCGCCGAATCCGGTTCCCTCAGGCGGAGATCGTCAAGGACCTGCCCCCTGCGGTAACCCCGCTCGGAGGTGTCGCGCTTGATCTTCCAGGCTCGCCGGATGTCCTCGGGGGGATCCAGATAGACGCTGAGATCGAAGCACGCCCGGGCCAGCCGACTGTGCAGCGGGAAGAGACCCTCCACGACCACGTGGTTGTCGGGCTCGAAGATCACCGGTCGTTCCAGCGTCCCGAGCACGTGGTCGTAGACCGGCTTGAGTATGGGTTCCCCCATGGCCACCAGTTGCAGATGCTGGTCCATGATCTGGAGGTAGTTGCAGGCGGGGTCGAGTGGGGTGAAGGGCAGCGCCTTGCGCTCCTGGCGGTCGTAACGATGGTAGGCGTCCACGCACAGGGAGCTGACGCCGTCGCCACCCAGGGCCGCCACCAGGCCCCGGGTCAACGTGGTCTTACCAGAGGCGCTGTCACCGGCGATGGCCAGCATCACCGGCCGTCGCCCCCCGTCGCCGGAGCCAGTCATCCCCATGATTTCATGGTAGGGATATCACTGCCTGCCGCCCTTCCCCCATCAGAGGGAGGTGGTGCGGGAACCAGCGCCTGGAAAGCGGTGGCTGGGGTCTCCGGCGATGGCGGCCAACACGTCGTCGAGCGCACTGAGCGAGTGGCCGGACAGAAAGACGTCGACGTAGGGAAGGGCGGCGTCCATCCCGGCTGCGAGCGGTCGGTAGCGGTCGGCCGCCCGGCGGGGGTTGACCCAGATCACCCGGTGAGCGAGCCGTTGGAGCCGGCCCATCTCCTGGCCGAGGAGTGCGGCATCCCCTCGCTCCCAGCCGTCGGAGAGAATCACCACCACCGCCCCCCGAGCCATGCCCCGCCGGCCGTAGCGATCATTGAAGGCCTTGATCGCCTCACCGATGCGCGTCCCACCGGCCCAGTCCGGGGCGGCCCGGCCGGCTCGCGCCAAAGCGAGGTCTGGGTTGGCGGCGTGCAAAGCCCGGGTGACCCGGGTGAGGCGGGTGGCGAAGACGAACGCCTCGGCGCGGGTCCCATCGACGGCGGAGAGCAGCAGCTGCATATAGGCCCGTGCGTACGACTCCATGGACCCCGAGATGTCGCAGAGCAGCACCAGGCGCCGAGCCCGGTTGCGGTGAGCACGGCGCTGCAGGTGCACCGGGTCGCCGCCGGTGCCCCGAGCCCGGCGCAGGGATGCCCGCAGATCGACTTGCGACCCCCGGGGACCGGGGACATGACGCCGGCTGCGTCGGGGCGGGGTGGCCAACACCAGGCCGCGCATCAACGCCCGCAGGCGGAGGAGCTCGTCGGCGCTGAGGGTGGCGAAGTCCTGGGTCCGGAGTCGTTCGTCGGCGCTGATGGCCACCATCACTGTTTCCCGGTAACCGTCGTCGCTGTCCGCCGGCCCGGCCCCGGCCATCGGTGGGGTGGCCGCCGGCCCTCCATCTCCGGCGCCGCGCTCGGCGGGTGGGGTGCGCCCGCCACTCGGTTGGAGCTGTTGGGGAATGGCCTCGGGCATCGACGCTCGCGCCTGGCCCCGGAACTCGGCCACGTCCACCAGACCCCCGAAGACCTGGGCGAACACCCTGTCCCAGATCGGGACCTGCTCGTAGTCGGTCAGCAGCGTGACCCGGCCCAACCAGTACAGCTCGGGGAGCCTCGCCGGTCGGGCCACGGCCAGCGCGGCGGCGAAGCGACCGGCGCGCTCGGGGGTGGCGGCGATGCCGGCGGCGTGGAGGAGTCGACCGAGACGGCCGGCGAGAGCGGCCAGGTCGGTGTCCCGGCCGGCCGGGCTCACCCCGTTCCCACCACCCAGTCCAGGCCCTGAGTGCGAGCGGCATCGATGTCCTCGCGGTACTTGAGGACCGATCCGAGCGTGGCGTCGGCTGCGTCCTCGTCGAGACCCGGCAGGCCCAGCAGGTTGAGCGCCGCCGCCCAGTTGATGGCCTCCGCCACCCCCGGTGGCTTCTGCACGTCGAGGGTCCGCAGCCGCCGTACTGCGGCCGCCACCTGGGCGGCGAGGATCTCATTGCTGACCGCCACCCGCCGGCGGATGATGGCCACCGATCGCTCGAGGCTCGGATAGTCGATCCAGTGGTAGAGGCAACGCCGCTTCAGCGCATCGTGAAGGTCGCGCGTCCGGTTGGAGGTCAGCACCACGACCGGCGGGTGGGTGGCACGGATCGTCCCCAGCTCGGGGATGGTGACGCTGGACTCGGCCAGCAGCTCGAAGAGGAACGCTTCGAACTCGTCGTCGGCCCGGTCGATCTCGTCGATGAGCAGCACGGCCGGGCGGGGGCCGGGATGCTCGAGGGCGCGCAACAAGGGACGAGCGACGAGGTAGTCGCGGGTGAACAGGTCAGTGCCGCCCATATCACGCCCGGCGGCCTCGGCTAGGCGGATGCCGAGGAGCTGGCGGGGGTAGTTCCACTCATACAGCGCTTCTGAGGCATCGATCCCCTCGTAGCACTGCAGACGGATGAGCGGCGTGTCGAGCACCTCGGCCAGCGCCTTACCTGCCTCGGTCTTGCCGACACCCGCTTCGCCCTCGAGGAGGAGGGGCTGGGGGAGGCGCACGGCGCAGAACAGGGCAGTGGCGATCCCCTGGTCGGCCAGGTAGCCCACCCCATCGAGCTGATCAGCGAGTGTGGCCGCCGACGGGATCAGATCGGCGACGCCGGTCACGAGGCGTACATTGCCGGGTCGGCGAGGAACGCCTGGCGGCAACCCGTCCCGCAGAACCACACGGTCCGACCATCGTGGGTGACCTGCAGGGCGTCGGTACCGGCCGCCACGGTCATGGGGCACACCGGGTCGATCCCGCCAACCGCAGGTCTGGCGACGGCCACGGCCGGCCGGGCGGCCTGCGGTCGGGCGGCGACGATCTCAGCCAGGACCGACACGGCCACCTCACCAGGTGACCGGGCCCCGATGTCCATGCCTGCGGGCGTCCGCACCCGCTCCCGCAGCGTCTCGGGCAGGATCAGCGAGTCGAGCACCGCCCGGCCCCGCCGGGCGCTGGCCACCAAGCCGACGTAGGACACCCCGGCCTCGAGCGCCGCGGTCAGGGCCCGTTCCTCGCCGCGACCGTGGGAGGCGACCACCACGGCGGCCGCATCGGCGGGAATGGCGCCGTTGTAGGCCTCCACCTGGTAGCCGACCTGCGCCCCGACGGCGATCAGAGCCTCGGCGATCGGTGCGCTACCCACGACCACGATCAGCGGCTCGGGCACCACCGGGTCGAGGAACACCTCGAGAGTGCCTCCCGAAAAGCACGGGTTGTGCACCACCACACGGCCGGATGGACCACCGGTATCGACGGTGCCCAACGGGGCGTTCTCGGCCACCGGGGTGATCCGGACGATGACCTTCTCTCCGGAGTCGAGCAGGGCGAGCGACAGGTCCCGAACCGTCGTCTCGGCACAGGTACCGCCAACGAAACCCTCGATGGTGCCGTCAGCCAGCACCAGGGCCTCATCACCGGGCTTCGCCGAGGTGGGTCGCTCGGCCAGGACCACCCGGGCGTGGACGAATGGCACCCGTGAGGAGCGCAACTCGGCGACGCGCGCCGCCAGGCTTTGAACGAGCACGACCGTGCCGCTACTCGATGGCCAGGTCGGTGCGCAGCGGGCGCCCCTGAGTGGCACGCCACACCGCCGCCGGGGTGAGGGGCATGTCGGCATGGCGTATCTGCAGGGCGTCGAGCACGGCGTTGACGACGGCGGCGGGCGATCCGACCGTGGCGGACTCCCCGACACCCTTCACCCCGATGGGGTGATGCGGTGACGGGGTCACCGTCTCACCCAGCTCCCAACTGGGGCACTCCATCGACGTTGGCAGCAGGTAGTCCATGAACGAGCCGCCCAGGTTGTTGCCGTCAGGGTCGAAGGCGATGACCTCCATGAGGGCCATGCCCACCCCGTCGGCCAGCCCGCCATGGACCTGACCCTCGACGATCATGGGGTTGATGCGCGGGCCGCAGTCGTCGACGGCGATGAACCGGCGAACCTTGACCTGACCCGTCCCCGGGTCGACGTCGACCACGCAGATGTAGGCGCCGAAGGGATAGGTGAGGTTGGGTGGGTTGTAGACCACAGAGGCGTCCAGGTGGCCCTCGACACCCTCGGGAAGCTCAAGGCTGCCGTGGGAGGCGAAGGCGATCTCCTGTATCGTCTTGCCCTGCTCGGGGTCACCCTTGACCTGCCAGCGCCCGTGGTCCCACTCCAGGTCATCGGCTGAGCACTCGAGGGCGGCGGCGGCGATGATCCGGGCCTTGTCCCGCACTCGCTGGGCGGCAACGGCGACCGCCGCGCCCGACACCGGGGTCGACCGTGACCCGTAGGTACCGAGACCGAACGGTGTGTTGTCGGTGTCGCCGTGGATGACCTCGATGTCCTCGGGCGGGATGCCGAGCTCGTGGGCCACGATCTGGGCGAAGGTGGTCTCGTGTCCCTGACCCTGGCTCTGCACGCTGATGCGGACCTGGGCCTTCCCTGTCGGGTGTACGCGCAGCTCGGCGCCGTCGGCCATGCCCAGGCCCAGGATGTCCATGTGCTTGCGGGGACCGGCACCCACCCCCTCGGTGAAGAAGGAGATGCCGATACCCATCAACGACGCCTGCGGCCGATCCGACGATGCTGTCTGCTCGGCGGCGGACCGACGCTCCGCCTGCTCCCTGCGCAACTCGTCGTAACCGGCGATGCGCATGGCTTCGGTCAGGGCGCGGGGGTAGTCCCCGGAGTCGTACTCCCAGCCGGTGGGCGTCGTGTACGGGAACTGCTCGGGCCGCAGCAGGTTCTTCATCCGCAGCTCGGCGGGGTCGAGGCCGAGCTCGGCGGCCAGGCAGTTGACCATGCGCTCGACGAGGTACACCGCCTCGGTGATGCGGAACGAGCAGGCGTAGGCCACGCCTCCCGGCGCCTTGTTGGTGTACACCGCGGTGACCTTGCAATGCGCCGCCGGGTAGTCGTAGGAACCCGTGAAGATGTGAAAGAACCCGGCTGGGTACTTGGTGGGCTGGGCCACCCCGTTGAACGCCCCGTGGTCGGCCAGCACATTGACCCGCAGGCCGAGGATCTTGCCCTCGCAAGTGGCGGCGATCTCACCGCGCATGTGGTAGTCGCGGGCGAACGACGTGGACATCAGGTTCTCGGAACGATCCTCCATCCACTTCACGGGGGCACCGGTGACGATGGAGCCGACGATCGAGCACACATAGCCGGGGTAGATGCCGACCTTGTTGCCGAACCCCCCACCGATGTCGGGGGAGATCACCTGGATCTTGTGCTCGGGCAGGCCGGCAACCAGCGCGTAGAGGGTGCGGTGGGCGTGGGGGGCCTGGGTGGTCGTCCAGATGGTCAGCTTCCCGGTGACCTTGTCCATGTGGGCCACCGACCCGCACGTCTCCATGGGCGCCGGGTGTGTCCGCGGGTAGAGCATGTCTTGGGCCACGACGACGTCGGCGTTGGCGAAGACCTCATCGCACGCTGCCTCGTCGCCAGCCTCCCAGTCGTAGATGCGGTTGTCGGTGCGGCCCTCGAGGTCGTCGCGGATGAGGGGGGCGTCGGGATCCAACGCCTTGTGAGCGTCGATGAGGGCGGGCAGCACCTCATAGTCGACCTCGATCAACTCCAGGGCGTCGCGAGCCGCGTAGCGATCCTCAGCGACCACGAAGGCCACCTCTTGGCCCTGGAACCGGACCTTGTCGGTGACCAGCACCGATTGGACATCGCCCGACAGGGTCGGCATCCAGGCCAACTTCAGGGTCTCGAGGATCTTGCCGGTGATGACCGCCTTGACCTTGGGGTGGCCCTCGGCGGCGCTGGTGTCGATGGAGATGATGCGGGCATGGGCGTAGGGGCTGCGCAACACCGCACCGTGGAGCATGCCCGGCAGGTTGACGTCGTCGACGTAGTTGCCCTGGCCCCGCACGAAGCGGACGTCCTCCTTGCGCAGCATGCGACCGAAGCCGATCGGGTTGCCGGCATCGCTCAGCGGAACCTCGGTAGCGGTCATGCCCGCACCTCCTCAGTGGTGGTGCCGGCGGTGACGTCGGCGCTGCTCGGGCCGGCGGCGGCCCGTTTGATGGACCGGATGATGTTCTCGTAACCGGTGCACCGGCAGATGTTGCCGGAGATGGCGGCGCGGATGGTCTCGACGTCAGGGTTGGGATCCCGATTGAGCAACCACCGCCCGACCATGAGCATGCCCGGTGTGCAGAACCCGCACTGCAGCCCGTGCTCCTCCATGAACGCATCCTGGAGAGGGTCGAGCTCCCCACCGACATCGAGATCCTCGACGGTGCGAACAGCGTGACCGGCGGCCATGGCCGTGAGCATCGTGCAGCTCTTGACCGGGGTGCCATCGAGCCAGACCGTGCACGCCCCACAGTTGGAGGTGTCACAGGCCCAGTGGGTCCCCCTCAGCTTGAGGGTGTCTCGCAGGAAGTGCACCAACAGGAGTCGAGCCTCGACGTCCTCGCTGACTTCGCTGCCGTTGACGGTCATGGTGACCTGCATCAGGTGTCCCTCCCCTGGGCTCGGGCGACGGCGGCGGCCAACGCCCGATGCGTCAGCTCGCCGATCAGGTGGCGTTTGTAGTCCTCGGGACCGCGTTGGTCACCGTAGGGATTGCAGTGCTCGGCGCAGGATGCCGCGGCAACGGCCAGGTTGGACTCGTCAGGGGCAATCCCCCGGAGCAGATCTTCGGCTTCGGGGCAGGTGAAGTGCTGAGCGCCGACGGCAGCGAGCCCGATGCCCACGTCGGCGACGGTGGCACCGTCAAGGCGAACGAACGCGCCGGCGGCGGCTACGGCCCAGTCACCAACGCGGCGCTCGACCTTCTGGTAGGAGCTGCCGGCGCCTGGGCGGATCGGAACTCGTACCTCGACGAGCATCTGGGCACCCTGCACCCTCGTCTCGTACGGTCCGACATAGAAGTCGCGAACGGCGATGGTCTCGCTCCCCTGAGCTGAGCGGACGATCACGCTGCCCCGCAGCGCGGACAGCACAGCAGCGAGATCCTCCGACGGATCAGCCTGGCAGAGCGAACCTCCGATAGTTCCGCGGTTGCGCACGATCGGGTCGGCGATGACCCGTTCGGCGTCGGCGAAGATGCGGTAGTGCTCAGCCAACAGGGCAGAGTCGAGCAGCTCGGCGTGGCGAGTCATGGCCCCGATAGCAATGTCATCACCATCGAGTCGGATGTAGTCCAGGTCGGTCAGATCGTTGATGTCGATCAACGTCTCGGGCCGAGCCAGGCGCAGTTTCATCATGGGCAGGAGGCTGTGACCGCCGGCGATGAGGCGGGCCTCGGGCCCGTGGCGATCCAGCAGGTCCAGGGCGTCGTCGACGCTCGTGGCCCGCTGATATTCAAACGTTGCGGGTACCTGCACGCTTCCCCCCTGACGGAGCGGTTGGTCCGGGCCCGATGATGCACCTCGCCTCACCCCCTCGTCAACCCGCCCAACTGATCCCCATCCCAGTGTTGCGCTCCAAGTTCGGTCGGTGACCCTGACCCAGTTGGAGGCCTTCGTCCTGGTGACACGCCTGGGGTGCCGGGAGCCTTGGCGCCCTCGGCCAACACCTGGATGCATCGAAGCGACGGCGGCGGTCCCGCCAGCCACTTCCGGCCGCCGGTCTACGTGACGCTTCGGAGCTGAGCCACCGTCGGTCGCCCGGGCGGCGACCACGCCACGCTGACGATGGTGGTGTCGGCGCCGTGTCCAGCGGCTTCGAGGGCGACGTCGATGTCGGGGTCGCGGTCGGGGGTGAGGCACAGACGGCGACGCACGAATGCCACATAGGTGGCCCGGTCCGAGCCTGTCTTGCGGGGCGGGCGGTGGGTTCGGCGGACCGTCGGCCGGTAGCCGAGGTCGGTGACAACGTCGATCAGCAGATCGGCCGAGGGCTCATCCGGTCGGGCCAGCCCCCAGAAGCGCTCCCACAGTGGTGCGAGGCTTGCCTGCGGGTGGTGATCGGTCAGCTCGACGACGACGAGTCGGCGGGCGTGGTCGGTGAGGGCGATGAGGAAAGCGGCGATGTCCGCCACGTTGTAGACCACGTGGTGACAGACGGCCACATCGGCGCCGGGAACCTGGGGGGCGACAGCCGGCCAGGTCCCCTGCACCTCCTGATGGCCGACGCCGACGTCAACTCTGCCACTGACGTCTGCGGCGGTAGCGAAGTCGGCAAGCATGGCGGCTGCGGAGTCCACGGCGATGACAGCGGTGGCCGGAGGCACCAGCGGGAGGCTGGCCGCCCCGCCGCCACAGCCGACGTCAAGCACGGATCCGCCGCCCTCCAGGGCGGTGAGGGCCATGCGCTGCGAGATGGTGAGCGGCGAGGCGGCGGCCCGATCCAACGTGAACAACGACGGAGGGAAAGCCCACGGACTCTCGGGGGCGGCGTCCAGGATGGGTTGGGGGATGGCCCAGCGGTGAAGGGCCTGCGCCCAGCGAGCCGCCGGATCCTGCTGTTCTGTCACCGCCACCAGCCTGGTCGAATGCTCAGCTGCGCGCGACGACGATTACGGCGACGGTCTGGTCTTCCCCGAGGTCGGCGACACCAGGGGAGTCAGCCAACGTGGTCGTCTCGTCGCAGGAACCACGGACATGTGACTGACAACAAGGCTGACCCCCGCTGCGATTGGGTACGTGGAGTGCACGGCACAATCCGCTGTGCTCCCCCCGCCATGTCAGGAGAAGACGTGTACTCGATACGACGAGGTGCTGGTAAACCTCTGCTGCTGGTCCACGGGCTCGGCTCGAGCCTGCGGAACTGGGACCCGGTCATGCCCGCCCTCACGGTGCGACGAGAGGTCATTGCCGTCGACCTACCAGGGTTCGGACAGACCCCGCCGCTGAGCGGGCCGGTGACCACAGCGACCCTCATTGACGCCGTCGAGGAATTCATCGCCGCCGAGAACCTCGACGCCGTTGACCTCGTCGGCAGTTCTATGGGCGCCCGAATGGTGCTCGAGATGGCCCGGCGCGGACATAAGGGGACGGTCGTCGCTCTCGACCCGGGCGGCTTCTGGAACGACACCCAAGCCAAGATCTTCGGAGCTTCCATCAAAGCCTCGATCGCCCTGGTCAGGTCCATCCAACCGGCACTGCCGACCCTGACTGCCAGTGCCATGGGGCGTACCGCCCTGCTCGCCCAGTTCTCCGCCAAACCGTGGAAGCTCCCATCCGACCTGGTCCTCAACGAGCTGAAAGGCTTCAAGACCTCTCCCAGCATCTACGAAGCGCTTGCCGACCTCGTGCATGGCCCACGCCAGGCTGGCGCCCCTGCCGGGTCGTTGAACACAAAGATCGTGATCGGCTGGGGACGACAGGACAGAGTCACCCTTCCGTCCGAAGCCCACCGGGCCGCCGACCTGTTCCCCGACGCCACCCTCCACTGGTTCGACCACTGTGGTCATTTCCCGCACTGGGACCAACCAGAGCAGACCAGCGACCTCATCCTCGCGGCCACCAGCTGAGCGGCCTGGCCGTCGAGGGTGTCGAGTGATGGTCGGTCAGCGTTGGTCAGTCAGCGCTGATCTGATGACGGAAGCGGTCACGCTTGGTGTGCAGGTCCCACAGATGCCCGGCCAGCGGCGACGGGACCTTAGACGGAGAACTCGATGGGTCCCACGAGATCGGCGGGCGTGGTTTCGCGCACCGGGCGCATGAAGTCCTTCTGTGGCAAATGGGCTGTACTGCAACACCTCGACGGGCCCGAGAGTCTCGGTCACCCGTTCGAGAGCCTTGGCGATCGACGACGGGTCCCGTACGTCAGCAGCGAAACCCTTGGCCCTGCACGCCATCGTTGGCCAGTTGCTCGGCCAACGCGTCGAGAACCTTGGGCGCCGGTGCCGCCGACCCATACCGGCCATAGTTCGGACGTATCGCAGCCATCGCTGGCAGCGGCTTGAGGACCGCCGGGCTACATGACGTGCTCGGCGTGGTGTTCAGCGAACTCGGACTGCACCGGGTGGAAGCCAACCACTTGATGGTCAACAACAATTGGCGTGACCATGAGTGGGCCCTGCGGGCTGAGCTCTTCATCGTTTGAGTGGGCCGGGTTCGGCTGTCTCGGCCCCGGCAGCAATCGGAGGGTACCGAGCAGCAAGCCGACACTCGAGCTCTCGGCGTTCAATCCCTGTACCGGGTCGATCAGCGGGACGCATGTTCGGCCATGGATGGTCTGATCCGGCTCGGTACAGTCCGAACATGACCTCTCCGACCGACAAGGTGAGCGCCTTTCGTGAGCTGCACGTGGGCGGCCGGCCGCTGCTGATGCCCAATCCATGGGATGCGGGAACGGCGAAGATTCTCGCTTCGCTGGGCTTCCACGCCTTGGCCACGACCAGCAGCGGGCACGCAGCAACGCTCGGCCTGGTGGACGGTTCTATGGATCGGGCCGCCGTGCTTGCGCACGCCTCATCCATCGTGGCGGCGACCGACCTTCCCGTGTCGGCCGATCTGGAGAACGGGTTCGCCGTGGACCCTGCCGGGGTGGCCGGCGTCGTCGCTGACGCCGTCGCCGTCGGCTTGGCCGGCTGCTCGATCGAGGACTTCACACCCGGAGCGGACCCGTCGATCCACGACATCGGCCTGTCCGCGGAGCGGGTCGCGGCCGCTGCTCAGGCGGCACACTCCGGTTCCGGGCTGGTGCTGACGGCGCGGGCGGAGAACTTCGTGCGCGGCAACCCCGACCTGGCCGACACCATCACCCGGCTCCAGGCTTACCAGGATGCTGGCGCCGACGTGCTCTACGCCCCCGGCCTGAGCGACCTCGATGACATCCGTTCCCTGATCACCTCGGTGGACCGGCCCGTCAACGTGCTCGTTCGTCGCCGGCTCCCATCCGTGAGCGAGCTGGCCCAGGTGGGCGTGGCGCGCATCTCCGTTGGCGGAGCATTCAACCAGGTGGCCCTTGCGGCCCTGAGCCAAGCCGGCCGGGAGTTGCTCGACCATGGAACCTACGGTTTCTTGGATCTCTCCGCTGAGGGACGTAAGGCGGCTACTGAGGCCTTCACGGTGCCGTGACTCGCGGACTGGAGGTGCAGCGTGCCGCGGGGCCAGGCGCAAGAGCGTGGACGGCGAAGGCGTGAGTGCGTGGACGGCGAAGCCCGTCAGTTGCGTCGGTGAACCCGAGATCGCCGAAAACCGATGCCGCCATCATCGAGCTGTAGAGGCGTTGTCCAGGTAGCGCCACCGTTGACGCTGAGATAGACCTCTGCGGAGGCCGACGAGGTGGCGATGGCAGACGTAGAGCGGTTGGCCGCGCTGATGACCCCGCTGTCGCCTCCCCGGGGAGGGTCGACACCCTGGAGGTAGAGGTTCTCCCTGCACTGGGGGTGGCGTAGAGCATCTTGGCGGTCGCCCCGGCGGCGCCTTGACCTGAGCACAGGACGATCGCATGGCCTGTGTCAAACGGGGGCGACACTGGCCACGCCGAAACCCCTCGCCGGGATCTATCTCACGGGCGTGTCGTAGGGTAGAAGCGCGATGAGCGACACCTATTGGCAGGGCGCCAGCGCGGACGAGGCGATGCAGGACGAGCATGCGTTTATCTGGAGGGCGATGCTCGAGACGATCGACGTCGACCTTGCCGGCAAGCGGGTCATCGATGTCGGCTGCAACCAGGGCGGCTTCCTCCGGCTTCTCGTTGATCGGTGCAGCATCGGTGAGGGATTCGGCTACGACCCGGCTACGGGAGCGATCGACGACGCTCGGCGACTCGCCGGACTCCGACCGCTCCAGTTCGAGGCCGGCGACACGGTGCCCGTCGGGTGGGATGGCTTCGACGCAGTGTTCAGCCACGAGGTGCTCTACCTGCTCCACGACCTTCCCGCACACGCTCGGGCGATCTTCGGTGCGCTGGCACCCGGCGGCGTGTACTTCGCCGTCATGGGTGTTCACGCCGCCAGCCCGCTGATGAAGGAGTGGCATCGCGCCAACGCAGCCGAGATGCACCTGCCCGAGCTGTACGACATCGACCAGGTGGTCGCCGCTTTCGAGGCAGCAGGGTTCGACGGAGCGGCCGCCCGGCTCCCGATTCGCTTCGTGCCCACCGCCAGCCACGGGCACCACGGCCGCGGCCGGCTGCTCGACTGGCTCACCTATTACCGCGACCACAAGCTTCTACTCCGCTTCAGCCGCGCATCGGACTCCCGTGCGATCGAAACGTCTTGAGGCCGCTGGGCATGAAGCTCGGTCGGACCGGCTTCTCAAAGACGCTGATCACGTAGGGCTGAAGGTCAGGTTGTTGTGGGTGGGGTCGTTGCTGATGACGGTGATGACAAGCCTAAGGAGTGGGATTCTGCTCACTGGTGCCGAGCAGACTCGCGGTCGGCGTGAGCCGCTCAATCGAACACTCAGCGAGGACCTGGCCGGCCAGGCCGTCACGGGACCCAGTGGGCGGAGGCCGAGGCCGCAGAGGCCACCAGGGCACGCCTCACGGGTGCGCGCCGTTCGCATTGTTCGGGACAGGAGTCCTCGTGAGCGCGCTCCTCGCGAGGAACAGCACGGGTATAGCGCTCGACGCTCGAGCGTGCTCACCCGACAGCTCGCTGCGCACATAGGTTGCCCGGGCGACCAGACAGACCTCGCGGTCGCCCTCGGCTCTCCTGCTCGACGGTTTTGCATTGCTACCCGTTGGGGACCGGCCGAACACCTCATCGCGGAGCGGGACCCTGAGGATCATGAGGGCATGCCTCGACTCGTCGCTTCGAGGGGCGGCAACCAGGCACCCCAAGACTGGAGCGCCACTCGACCACTTCCAGGTTGGCGGGGGTGGCTGCATACCGACTTGCCGATTAGTAGTCGGGTTGCAGTCGAGGATGGCGGGGTTGGGCAGCATTGTCCCTCAGGTGGATGGAGTGCTTCGGTGCTCGGCGAGAGCGGTGAGACGTGCGAGGGTCTCGACGTTCCGTCGGATCAACAGTGCCTCATTGAGCGGGTTGTGCAGCCAGCGTCCGGGGCCCCCGACGGGAGTTTCGACCATGGTGACGCTCGTCCCGTCCGGTTCGGGTAGGAGGATGATGTCGACCTTCGCTTCACCCATTGGACGGGCCCGGGTGATCATGACCAACCGTTCCGCTGGGACGGAGTGTTCGACTTTGGTCTCATCGCGCACGACGATCGGCCATACACCGCTTGCGTGGAAGATCCGGCTGCCGGCTGCTGGCCAGTCGGCGCCTACCGCACGCACATGGGATGTGCCGACAACCCAGGTCGGGTAGTACCAGCCGTCGGCCAAGATCTCAAAGACCTCCGCCGGAGTTGCTTGCACGTGGGCGGTGACCGTTGCCATCATTCCTCCGTTATTGGCTTGGTGTGAGACCGGTCCAGGTTGAGACCGTCGAGTGGTACGGACAGCGTCCCGGCGGGAGGATCAGCATTGCAGCTAGAGCAGGGATATGCCCACGGGGACCGCCACCGCCAAGGGCTACGTAGTTCTGTCGACCTACGCTGGCACGGTGGTTGGGGGATGGCGCATCGGTACGCGCTCGGGTGCGTCCCGATGAATCGGCGCTTTGCGCCGCTGACTTGGTGAAGCTGACCGTGGCTACTCACATGGCCTCCCATCTGTCGGCCAGGGACTCCGTGACGGCCGAGATACGTGATCCGTTCACCCGTTATGAGGAACCGGCACCAATACAGGGGGAGCCGGGAGCGGGCCACGCCCGGTCTCACAGAATCGCGAACGACCGGGAGGGTCCTAGAAGACCGATGTGCGTCGAGTGGCCGGCGCGGGTGGCGAGGGGCGCCAAGACGCTATGAGGGTTCCGAGTCGCTCGCTGCGGGTAACGGAGCGCATATGCCCATTGTGATGATGTTCCTGGTAGGCGTCGGATCACCGGATACCGTTGACAGCGGGTACCACAAACCCAACGACACAGGGCCGTTCCTTCTCTGCGTCGGAGCGACAGTGATCTTCATCGCACTCGTGTACGCCGCCGCAGCCATTGCCAATCACCGCGCGGCAAAACGAGCGGAGCGACACAAGCTCGAGGAATCCGACGCTAAGCCGGCAAGAGCGGGCTGAACGCCGCAGCGAGCATCTCGGGTCGCTGCTTACCTGGGCGTTGGGAGCAGAACCTCTGCGTCGTCGGCAAGACCACGCCAAGCTCCTCATCTCAAAGGGCCTTTCTTGCGATAGGGCACTCGTAGGCCCTCTTCGCCACCGGCGGTAGATCCACTTCGTGGTAAGCCTTGACTTCATCCCCAACGGGAAAAGGCCCAGAGCAGTCCCACCGCCGCCCGCAGCCCCAGCTCGTCGTGGGACGGCTTGGCTGGACGAGCCTCCGGGTCGAGCGGGCCGGGCCAACGACTCGGGATGCTCTGCACTCCAAGGCGCGAACATCAAGCGTCACCGAAACCTTGCCTCCCAGCCGCAGTCGCAGAAATCCCAGACCTGGCAGTACCCTGCTCGGGGGGCTCCGTGGCGAGCCTGGCTGCGGTGTGCCCGGTGCGTCCGCTTGCGGAGTTCAAGAGAGCGTCGATCTGCGGTCCCCGGTAGACGGTCACCGACACCGCCTGTAGGTCACCACGGTTGCGTGTCGAGGTTTGCTGAACCACACGGCGCCATGAGCAGCTATGCGCGGTGGTTGGGCCGCTGGCGACGAGAACGCGTGAGAAGCGGCCGGGCGCGACCCGCCGGAGTCCGGCAGGGGTGACCCACATAATGGTTCAGCGAAACTGTGGTTAGACACCTTGTTCGTCTGGGGTACAGACAGTGCCGTGAAGGTTCCCCGGGTCGATCCTCGCCAGGGATGGCAGCAGAGCGCTTCGACGCCAAACTCGTATGCCCGAGCGACTTCAACGGCAACTCGGCTCTAGGAGTGACGTGACGTCTGTACTTGTCGGATCCTGCCAGCAAGATTCTGGTAACCGTTGTCCCTCGCTACCTTCTGAGCGGGGGCCTGTGACTCGCCAGTTACTCTCGGATTTGCGGCGACCACCTCATGCTATCGAGGCGCCCAGGGTGCGCTGTGATGATCCGGTGGCTGATGACGATATGCAGCTTGCCTTGTACTGCTGTTACGAATTGCATTACCGAGGTTTTGCGGGCGTCGATGACCGGTGGGAGTGGGAACCGTCGCTCATTCGGTTTCGTGCCGTGCTCGAGGAAGCCTTCGATTCCCACCTTCGCCGCCTGCTGGCTGATCAGCCCGTGGTCCCTGCGGAGGAGGTCCCCGACGCCCTGTGGGCTATGACAGCCCAGGGGGGAGGCCGATCGTTGTCGCGTTGGCTGGTCGAGCATGGGACCCTCGGGCATGCCCGGGAGTTCGCCATGCACCGTTCGGCGTATCAGTTGAAAGAGGCGGACCCGCACACCTGGGGGATCCCCCGTTTGACCGGTAGGGCGAAGGCGGCGATGGTCACGATTCAGACTGACGAATACGGTGGGGGCATTGCCGCCCGGATGCATTCGTCGCTGTTCGCTGAGGCCATGGTCGCACTCGACCTCGATCCCACCTACGGCGCTTACCTCGACTTGTTGCCGGGATCGACGCTGGCTACGTGCAACCTCATCTCCATGTTCGGCCTTCACCGTCGCTTGCGAGGCGCTCTCGTCGGTCATTTGGCCCTGTTCGAGATGACATCGGTTGGTCCTATGAGTCGTTACGCCCGATGGTTGCGTACGCTCGGTGTGAGCCCGGAGGGGCGGGTGTTCTACGACGTGCATGTCGAGGCCGACGAGGTGCACCAACACATCGCTGCCGATGACCTTGTCGGTGGTCTCCTCGCGGCGGAACCTGATCTTGGTCAGGCGGTGCTGTTCGGGGCTCGGGCGGTGAGCTTGGTCGAATCCTGTTTCAGCAGTCACCTCCTTGATCGATGGATAGATAGACACAGCTCGCTGACCTTGCCATCGGACGGCTTGACTACCGCGCTTGCGGCCGGAGTGGGCCGGGCTC
>JALZAH010000477.1 GCA_030948425.1 Actinomycetota bacterium | reverse complement strand
CTCCGACAGCCAGTCTGCGGCGGGCGCCAACCGGCCCGATGGGGCAACGGTCATCGAGCCCTTCCACCGTTTGATGGCCACCGCTTCCATGTTTGCCGGTACGGCCGCCGCCATGGGGCGGAGGGCGGCGCCCAAGTGGTTGGGGACGGCGGTACCGGTTTGGGCGAAGCGGCTCACGAGGCCCTGGTGGCCCCGATCGACGAGCTGGGCGGCCACGGGAGCGGAGACGCCGAGGACCGTCGCCACCACCGAGCTCTCCAGCTGCTCGACGTCGGTCAGCCACACGGCGGCCCGCCAGCGCTCGGGGAGGCTCTTGAAAGCAACCGCCACCCCACTCGCCGGCGTGGCCTCAGGTGTCGACGCAGCCGTCTTGGTGGTGCGCACCTCGTCCATGGCCGCCCGGTAGACCTCGGTGAGCAGCACAGGCCGGAATGGTGAGTCGGCATTGAGTCGGCGACGCCGCAGGCCACGCAGAACCTGGGCGAACCCCTCGGCGACGGCGTCAACGGCCTGGCGCCCACCGGGGCTCACCGCCTGCGCCAGTCTCCACGACATCTGAGAGTGGCGGCGATACAACTCCTCGAACGATGCTCGGTCCGAACGGGCGGCCATGCGCGCCAAATCGGTCTCGGTGTGAAACGCCGGGCCCGTCGATGTTGTGGGTAGGGCAACCGTGCTCATGACGACCTGTACCTCATCTGTACTCGGATCTCCCCCCCACTTCTACCGGACGGAGGTCCAATCCTGCCAGCGGTGGCCCTCTACAGGGAGAATTTCTCATAAGGATGGCCGGACGAATGCGACAGGAGGGAGAAGGCGGCGGAGATCTGGTTGCTCAAGCCCGGCGGTAGCGTGCCGCTCATGACCTCGCGACCCGCGACCCTCGGCCAGCTACGTGACTCCGGGTGGATCTCGGTGCCTGTCAAGGAGGAGGTCCGCCGCAACGCGGCGGCGGCTATCGCCGCGGGGCGGCCGGTGGTGGAGGGCGTCGTCGGCTATGAGGACACCGTGCTCCCGCAGATCGAGCATGCCGTCCTGGCAGGCCACGACATCATCTTCCTCGGTGAGCGTGGCCAGGCCAAGACCCGGATGATCCGCGGTCTCACCGGCCTGCTCGACGAATGGCTCCCCATCGTGGGCGGCTCGGAGATCCTCGATGATCCCTATCAGCCAGTTTCCCGCTACGCCCGGGATCTGGCCGCCGAGCGAGGGGAGGATACGCCCGTGGAATGGGTGCATCGCGATACCCGCTTCGGTGAGAAGTTGGCGACGCCCGACACCTCGATCGCCGACCTGATCGGTGAGGTCGATCCCATCAAGGTGGCTGAGGGCCGGTACCTCTCCGACGAGCTGACCATGCACTACGGCCTGGTACCGAGGACCAACCGGGGTATCTTCGCCATCAACGAGCTGCCCGACCTGGCCGAGCGCATCCAGGTCGGTCTGCTCAATGTGCTCGAGGAGCGCGACGTCCAGGTGCGCGGCTACAAGATCCGCCTTCCGCTCGACGTGATGCTGGTGGCGTCGGCCAACCCCGAGGACTACACCAACCGGGGGCGTATCATCACGCCGCTCAAGGACCGTTTCGGCGCTCAGATCCGCACTCACTATCCCCTCGACGTGAAGACCGAGATCGAGGTCGTCCGCCAAGAGGCGGTCGCCTTCGAGGTCGACGGCGTGGCGGTCCAGGTGCCGGATTACATGACCGAGATCGTGGCCACCCTGTCGCAGTTGGCCCGCCAGAGCCCCCACGTGAACCAGCGTTCCGGCGTATCGGTGCGCCTCAGCGTGGCCAACTACGAGACCCTGGTGGCCAGTGCCGCCCGGCGCTCCCTGCGGCTCGGCGAACCCGACGCCTCCCCTCGGATCAGCGATCTGGATGCCCTGGCGGCGTCCACGTCGGGCAAGATTGAGATCGAGACCATCGACGAGGGCCGTGATTCCCAGGTGGTCGAGCGCTTGGTATCCCAAGCGGTGCTGGCCGTCTTCCGCTCCCGGGTGCAGATGGACCAGGTTCGCGATGCCATCGACGCTTTCGACGGTGGCAGCGTCGTGCATGCCGGCGATGACGTGGCGGCCAGCCGGTTGGTCCAGGTCCTCTCCGACGTTCCGGCGTTGCGGGCCCCGGTGATCGGCCTTGCCGGCAGCGAGTCACCCGCCGCGGTGGCGTCCGCCGTGGAGCTGATCCTTGAAGGTCTTCATCTGAGCAAGCGGCTGAACAAGGATGCGGCTGGTAGCCGGGCCACGTACCGAGCCCGGTGAGAGAATGTTCCGTCCGCCCGGCGCTCAGTCGGTCCAGGGCGGCTGGCAGCGCTCGCAGGCGTAGGCCCATCGTCCGGCCAGCTCCCACCGGCGGACCGGTGTCTGGCAACGGGCACAACGCTCCTGCTTGTAGATGTGGCGGGTCCGACCGTCGTCGACGCGGGGATCGTCGGCGTCGACGGTGACGATGCGCCGGGAGCGAACCCCGCGACGCATCATGGTGACCAGGGTGGCCCACAACGCATCCCACTCGTCGTGGTCAAGCGTGCGAGCCGGACGTTGAGGGTGAATGCCCCTGACGTAGAGGGCTTCGGCCCGGAAGACATTGCCGACGCCGGCGACGAGCGACTGGTCCATGATCGCCACACCTACGGGACCCCTCCGCCGGGACAGCTTCACCCAGGCCAATTCCGGGTCGGCATCGCTGCGGAGCGGGTCGGGACCGAGGCGGGCCATGATGTCATCGGCGCCTTCAGGGCTGACGACGGAGCACGCCGTGGGGCCGGTCAGATCGAACACAACGTGGTCATCGGCCAGTCGCATGCGTACCTGCCGGTGGGTTTGCGGAGGAGGTGGGCAATGACGCCGCCATGTTCCGAACAGGCCCAGGTGGACGTGCACGGTTCGTTCCCCGGCGAACCGGTAGAACAGGTGCTTGCCCCAGGCCTCCACGGTGCGAAGTTCGCAACCGTCGACCAGGGCGGCGCCCCCGGCGAAGCGTCCCTGCGGTGAGGAGACGGCGACACGGCGACCGCCCAGCGCCTGGGCGTGATCTTGGCGCGATGGATGGTGTGGCCCTCTGGCACGGCGCCATCATGGCGGGGCCAGGCCCCGGAGTGGAACCGGACCGATTGGGTGGCGGGCAGCGTAGCGTTGCGCCATGGCTCGGTTCTCGTACTCCCGCTGGGACGGCACCCAGGTCGGCTTCGATGTGGGCGCCGACGATGTGTTCTCGGAGCTGACCGACGAGCTGGCCTATCACGGTGATCCCAACCAGGCCCTGCAACGCTTGATGCAACGGGGTTTCATGGATCGCAACGGGGACCGGGTGGCGGGCATGCGCGAGATGCTCGAACGGCTCCGTCAACGCCGCCGGGAGCTGCTGGATCGCCACGATCTGGGCGGGGCCTACGAGGACATCGCCGAGCGGTTGCGGGAGGTTGTGGATCGGGAGCGGGACGGGATCGACGCCCTGGCGGAGGAGGCCCGGGCGTCCGGCGATGAGCGGCGCCGAGAGGTCACCGAGGAGATGGCGGCGCAGAAGAGGATGAATCTTGACCTGCTCCCGCCGGACCTGGCCGGTCAGGTGCAGAGCCTGCAAAGCTACGACTGGACGTCGTCGGAGGCCAGGGAGCGCTTCGAGGCGCTGATGGATGAGCTGCGCTCGGAATTGATGGGCAGCATGTTCAATCAGATGTCGGCAGCCATGTCCGACATGTCTCCCGAGGCCATGCAGCGCTCCAAGGACATGATCAACGACCTGAACCGGATGATCGAGGCCCGCTCCGCCGGCTCGGACACCGAGCGCATGTTCGCCGAGTTCATGGACAACTACGGCGACATGTTCCCTGGGTCGCCTTCCACCCTCGACGAGCTGTTGGAGATGATGGCCGCCCAGATGGCGGCCATGTCCCAGATGCTGGCCTCCATGAGCCCCGAGCAGCGGGCTCAGCTCCAGGCCCTGTCCGAGTCCCTGATGGAGGACATGGACCTGCGTTGGCAGGTGGAGCGCCTGGGCGCCAACCTGCGCGGTGCCATGCCCCAGATGGGCTGGGATCAGAGTCGCCCGTTCGAGGGGAGCGATCCTGTCGGCTTTGCGCAGGCCGGGTCAGTCATGGGCGAGCTGAGTGACATGGACCAGCTCGAGAACCTGCTGTCCTCGGGGTCCAGCCCGGGTGCGCTGGCCGACGTGGACCTGGAGAGTGCGGCGGAGATCCTCGGAGCCGACGACGCTCGCTCTCTCGACGCCATGGCCAGGGTGGCCCGCCAGATGAAAGAGGCCGGTCTGATCGATCAGCGGGAGGGCCGCTTGGAACTGACCCCTCGGGGCCTGCGACGCATCGGCCAGAACGCCCTCTCCGACCTCTTCTCCCGACTGGTCAAGGACCGCATGGGCCGCCACGTCATCGAACGAGTCGGGATCGGCCACGAACGGACCTATGAGACGAAGGCCTACGAATGGGGTGACCCGTTCAACCTGTCCATCGAGCGGACGGTGCGCAACGCCGTAGGCCGGGCTGGTGTGGGCACCCCGGTCCGGCTCTCACCCGAAGACTTCGAGGTCGATCGGACCGAGACGATGACGAGCACCTCCACCGTGCTGGCCGTCGACCTGTCGTTGTCGATGCCCATGGGCGACAACTTCCTGGCCGCCAAGAAGGTGGCCATCGCCCTCCAGTCGCTCATCACCACCCAATATCCCCGGGACTACCTGGGTCTTGTCGGCTTCGGTGAGGTGGCCCGAGAGCTGCGCCCGTCGGCCCTCCCGGAGGTGTCGTGGGATTACACCTACGGGACCAACATGCAACACGCCCTGATCCTCGCCCGGCGGATGCTGGCCCACCAGAGCGGCACCAGGCAGATCATCATGATCACCGACGGTGAGCCCACCGCCCATCTCATTCCCGGCAGCGACCGCCCCTACTTCTCCTACCCGCCCTCGCCCGAGACGGTTCGCTTGACCCTGGCGGAGGTGGCTCGGGCCACTCGGGAGTCGATCACCATCAACACCTTCATGCTCGGGGCCACCGCTTATCTGCGGGACTTCGTGGAGCGCATGACCCAGTTGAACCGGGGTCGGGCCTTCTTCACCACCCCCGAGACGCTCGGCGACTACGTCTTGGTGGACTTCCTCGACCAGAAGCGCACCAGGACCGGCGGCCGTCGCTCGGCGTAGTACCGCCACGGCCTGGTTTGTGCCAGGGTCTCTGCCATGCGCGTCATCGTCATCGGCTGTGGCCGGGTCGGTTCCGAGTTGGCCGTCCGGTTGTCCGAAGAGGGTTATGACGTTGTCATCCTCGACAAGAACCGTCACGCCTTTCGACGGTTGCCGGCCGACTGGCCCGGCGAGGCGATAGTCGGCTACGGCATCGATCGTGACGACCTCGAGCGCGCCGGGATCCGCCAGGCCGGAGCAGTCGCGGCGGTGACCAGCGGGGACAACACCAACATCCTGGTGGCCCGCATCGCCCGGGAGAACTTCGAGATCGCCCATGTGGTCGCGCGCATCTATGACCCGCGTCGGGCGCTCATCTACCAGCGCCTGGGGATCCCCACGGTGGCCACGGTGAGTTGGACCGTGGACCAGGTCGTCCGTCGCCTGCTCCCCGAAGAGATGCTCACCGCCTGGACCGACCCCACCGGCGGGGTGAGCATGGTCGAGCGCACCCTACCGGAACGGTTCGCGGGCCAGAAGCTGGCCCTTCTGGCCGAGCCCGGTCGCTTCGCCCCCGTGCTGGTCACCCGCAGCGGACGGGCCCGCCTGGCCGTGCCCGAGACGGTGGGCCAGGACGGCGACGTCGTGTTGTTCTCCGTTGACGGTGACGCTTTCGAGGAGCTCACGAAGCGGTTGAGCGGAGAGGAGCTCCGATGAAGGTTGTCATCGCCGGAGGGGGCAGCGTGGGCACGTCCATCGCCCACGACCTGTGCGCCGGCGGCCACCAGGTGCTGCTCATCGAACGGGACGTGGAGCGGGTCGAACGCCTCTCGGACAGCTTGAGTTGCGAATTTCTGGCGGGCGATGCCTGCGAGGTCTCCACCCTGGCGGCCGCCGGCACCGCAGAAGCCGATGTGGTGGTCGGGGTGACGGGAGACGACGAGGACAACTTGGTCGTCTCCCTCCTGTCCAAGCAGGAGTTCGCCGTCCCCCGGGTCATCGCCCGGGTCAACCATCCGAAGAACCGCTGGTTGTTCAACGAGACGTGGGGGGTCGACGTCTCGGTGTCGACGCCGCACCTGATGACCGCGCTGGTCGAGGAGGCCGTCTCGGTCGGGACGTTGGTCCGCCTGTTGCACTTCGCCGAAGGTCAGGCCGGTCTGGTGGAGGTGACCCTGGCCGAGGACTCGCCGGCCGCCGGCCTCCAAGTGGCTGAGCTTGGGGTTCCGAGGGATGCCAGCATCGTCACGGTCATCCGAGAACGTCGGGTGGTGGTTCCTCGCGGCAACACCGTGCTCGAGGCCGGTGACGAGGTGATCGCTCTGGTCACGGAGGACTCCGAGGAACCCATGCGGGTGCTGCTGGTCGGCCCCGAGCTCGGCCAGTCCCGGGCCGGGGTGACCAGGCCACCCCGGCCGGGGGCCGCCGAGGACGCGGAGATCGCCTGACCGTGGACGTCGGGTCAGCTCACTCAGGTCCCAGCAGCCTGCGGTAGGCGGCCAGGTTGGCATCGTCGAAGGCCACCAGACGGGCCACCTTCACGTCGGTCTTCGCCAGACGCAATGTCGCCACCGCCACCGCCGCGGCGTCGTTCACCGGGTATCCGTAGACGCCGGTGGAAACGGCAGGGAAGGCCACGCTGGTGGCTCCGAGCTCGTCGGCCACGGCCAGGCAGCGCTGGTAGCACGACGCCAGCAGCTCGGCCTCCCGGCGTCCTCCGCCGCGCCACACGGGGCCAACTGCATGGATGATCCACTGGGCCGGCAGGGCGAAGCCGGGCGTGGCCCGGGCGTCACCGGTCGGGCACCGGCCGATCGCCGCGCAGGCCCGGTGAAGATCAGCGGCTCCAGCCGCCCTGTGGATGGCTCCGTCGACGCCTCCACCGCCAGTCAGGCTCTCGTTGGCGGCATTGACCACGGCGTCGACCACCTCGGTTGTGATGTCACCTCGGACCGTGAGGATCTTCATGTTGCCGCCTCTCAGGGGCTCCCCGGGTAGACGCGTTAGCACGCCCGGGTTCGAAAGTTGGGGATTTCCCCTTGCGCCGGGGGCGCCGAACGGTGAGAATCACAGGCGTGTAGTTACATCGGTGCCAGTAAGGAACATCTGCTGGCACTCTTGAGGGGAGTCCCGATGAGCCAGCTTCTCGATTTGTTGTTGCAGACGCCCGAACCGATCTGGCAGCGCCAGGCGAACTGCATGGGCGTCGACCCGGATCTGTTCTTCCCTGAGCGGGGAGCCTCCACCCGGGAGGCCAAGGAGGTGTGCCGGGGCTGCGTCGTCCGGGAGGACTGCCTGGAATACGCGCTGGCCAACGGCGAGAAGTTCGGCATCTGGGGCGGCCTCAGCGAGCGTGAACGTCGCCGCATCCGTCGCCAGCGGGCCCTCGCCCGCCGCACTGCGCTCGACGCCGAAGCAGTCAACCCCAGCGCCACCGCCTAGCGGGAGGCGC